>NZ_JAKUFY010000006.1:0-99228 GCF_022663675.1 Bacillus cereus group sp. BfR-BA-01355 | reverse complement strand
CCATAAGGATAGGAAATAATTGAATACAAAGCGAGAACATCCAATCGTTTTGTTGATTAGAATTGCTTGTGCCTGATTTGGATAGATACGAAACTTATAGGCTTTATTCATCATTATTTGATTCACCTCCATTTCGGTATATGACTATTATGCACCAAACGTACATTCGATAGGTAGTCGAGTAACACTTTCTGTATGTCGAACAATTAAGATGACTTCCTGCAATCCCTTGTTCGAAGCCAATTCATCTCCTACCTTTCATTTCCGAATAATATTTTTAACCCTGTTGATACTATTTCTACAACTTAAAGTTACAAACTATTTCTGTAAGCGTAGCGTTTCTTTTGTACAACGAGCAGTTAGTTTTATTAACTAGCTGCTTTGGTGTGCAAAATGAAGTTTTTGTCCAAGTTTTTCACCATTTGATAAAATAAACATAATAATAGTTAATGAACAGACATTTATAATCAATCTCCTAAGGAGCACTTTAATTAGGTGCTCCTTTCTACATATACAATTTAGATATCGTTGCGATATATAACTTTGAAGTTATCTCCATCTTTTCCCCGGCTTAACACTGTACGTGCGACTTTCATTGCATACAGCGTCCCATCTTATCCTTTTATACTAGAGCAACTAGATTACGAACAATATTGTACTCACCGATGTATTCATTCCCTTTTCTTACGAAAGGTCCCATCATCTTACTCGATCCTGTGAGTTACATATAGTTGATTTAGTTTTCAACGAATAAGACTAGGGACTATCCCTCTACATTTGTTACATGCTTCGTTGATACGTGTCCCCACCTTCACAAGAACAAATCAATTTCGGTTCGTTAGAACCGTATATGCACCTGTCTTCTAGTAGGCTTTAGTGACATTTTCTTGCTTACCACGTTCCGATTGACTTAGCTATACATATATCCTTAGGTGCTTGCTGTAAGCCTGTTATCTTTACATCCTCATCGTTAGATGTTCCGAATTTCATATCATTTACTCTTACTTTTCGGTAGATAACATCGTCATTAACGACATACACATTTCTAATGTATTAATCCTTTAGAGCCGTACATTCTCACCATAGATATTTTGTAGCATCCCGACCTATCCATTACCATATGATTTCTCACTTAGGTTTTGTTCAGCTAACTTCACCTAGCTTCATACAATTTGTGACTATTATCATGCCTTGCATGTAGGAGTATTAGATAAGTAGTTTAAGCTCAACCTGGCGGTGTTTCCATTCCTACCTTCAGTCAAACAGTTGTTGTCATCAAATTAATAACCCTCCTATTTCGTGTTTGCACACTTATAAGGAAACGTGTCGTGCAAATAAGAATTTTATTTAGTTTTCTAGTTACTCTGGATTCCCATAAATGCTACCAAAAACTTAAGCCTTCTATCTCATCCTAATCAAATACCATATAGCATAGCTCGATATACTCGTTATCTCCCACCCCATAATTCCGATCCATATCATTTGGAACTTTGAATAACTGATTACTAAATCATACAATATCTCCTTCATAAACCTCCTTACCATTTTTATCTTTTAAACGTGTGTATAGTAGTATTTCACAGTGATCTTGTTGATCATGAACGAATATCCAAGCACTTTATACTGCTACCACATACCCTATAAGATGTTTGGAATTTACTACATTATTTGAAATTAGAGTTAGGAGGATTTAATATGGCAAATTGTAAAGGTTTAGCTTGTTTTTTATTCTCTTCATGGCCAACAGGTACAGTTGTTACAGTTACTACTAGATCAGGTCAAATTATTGGACCTGCTACTTTTTCACTGTTCTTTCCAAATCTTTGTGCGGTGGTATTGGTAGAAGAAGATGTGCTGACCCCCTCTTCAACCAATACTATATTCATAAGTTGTGAAGATATAGAAAGCGTTACTTTAACCACACCTTAAGATGATTTAAATGGTTCTAGTTCAATCTATAAAAAAGACATTCTAATGAATGTCTTTTTTATGAAAAAATCTAATCAGAATAATCACAAATGTATTATTCTATTTTATCTATCACTTCAATAATTTTCTTTAATTTAATTTTTTCCCCTTCTAAGGGTTACTTGTCTACACATCCTTCTACATACTTTCATATGATACAGTATATTGTTTAAAGGAGGGACAAATTTGTTCTTATGTAATTTATTCCGTTGTTCAGGTGGAGTATGTAGTATTTTTAAAAATTTACAACCAGGCGAAGTCGTTACTGTGACTGGTAAATCTGGAAATATTATTGGACCTGCTATTTTTACAAATTTTAACCCTAATACTTGTATCGTCACATTAGAAGAGGAAAATCCACTTACTCCTCCTACTATAAGTATTACTAAGATCAGTTGTAAAGAAATAGAAAGTGTTACGTTTAGCTCATAATATATTTTATACCTAAAGCAGGGATTGAAATATGAAACTCTTATACATTACTTCTGGTTACTCAAAAATCTATCAATATCTAGATCAAAGCATACAGAGAACACTTATCAATCAAAATTTCGAATGGTTAGCAGTACAGCCGAGTGAATTAATAGAGCAATTAGATTTCATTACAACAACGTTTCATCCTGATATTGTTTTCACCTTATTAGGTAATCATCTACCGCAAATAGCCATTCAATATTTTAAAAAAAGGAACATTAAATTAGCTGTCTGGTTAACTGAGGACCCATTTTATATAGACACTTCTCTTCTTCTATTAAATAACTTTGATTTTATATTTACTATCGATAGTGAAGCACTTAAATATTACACAAGTTTAGGATATACCAATGTATATCACTTACCATTAGCAACTAATATAGATGTATTTAAACCTGGTCTAAAAAATTCAAAATATAAAAGTGAAGTATTGTTCATTGGATACCCTTATCCAACCCGAGTAAAATTGATACAGTTTCTTTTGGAAAAAACTCCTTATCACTATACTGTTATTGGTCAACATTGGAGAAATAAGTTAATTAAAAAATGGAAAAATCACCGAAGAATTAAGATTATAGAAGAATGGATTCCACCTCAAGAAGTTGCGTTCTATTATAATAACGCTAGTCTCATATTAAATCCTCATCGTAGTTATATGTTTCCACAGAATAAAAATAAAAATAGAGTAAAAAGTAATACCATTAATAATCGTACATTTGATATCGCCGCTTGCCAAGGCTTTCAAATTATAGAAGAAAAATCTGATCTTTCATCTTTCTTCAATAAAGATGAAATTATATCCTATAACAGCTTTAATGATTGTTTAAATAAGATATCTCTTCATTTGAATGATACGATTTCAAAAGGATTAATGATCGAAAAAATTCACACAAAAGTTATTACACAACATACTTTTCATGAGAGAATCAATTTTATAACGACTATATTACGATCACAACTTAATTGATTTATTAAATTAAAAATTTCTTTTCTTTTATAATCATTCTGAATAAATTAAAATGCCTTTTCAATTTTATGAAAAGGCATTTTAATTTATCTTTTCCCGTCAGAAGACTCCCTCCTTAATTTTCCTGCAGGTGTACTAACACCAACAAATAGATAGGAGGTACATGTCGGTTAACACAAGCTAACATGTTTGCTACTATATAATTGAAATGAATTCTTATTAGTATTTCAGTATACTCTATCAAATTAAATCCCATGAAATAGGTGTTCCTTTTTTGATATCTTTACTCGCTTTCTTTCCAATAATTTTGGATAGGTGTTTTGGTAATAAGCCATTACCTGGTCTAATGGCTTTAATATTTTCATTCGTGAATACCTCTCCCGCTTTTATGTCTTCTACAACATATAATGACCTTCTAAACTTTAAAGAGTCTTTTTCTAAATTAGTTGGTCCATAATATACATTACCTAAAGATTCCCATGCTTTTTCAGTTTCACTTACTAATAATTTAAATTCAGCGGGTTCCATTGAAAATTCAGCGTCTACACCTCCGTCAGACCTCGAGAGTGTTAAATGTTTCTCAATTACTGTGGCCCCCAAAGCAACACTTGCTACAGATACCCCTACTCCAAGTGTATGATCAGATAAACCTATTTCACATTTAAATAACTCCTTCATATGAGGTATGGTAGCTATGTTTGTAGATTTTGGTGATGCAGGGTACGTACTTGTACATTTTAATAGAATTAATTCTTTACATCCCTCTTCTCTTGCAGCCCTTACTGTTTCATCTAATTCAGCAATTGAAGCCATACCTGTCGAAATGATTATTGGTTTTCCTGTTGCAGCTACTTTACGTATGAGGGGAATATCAGTATTTTCAAAAGATGCGATTTTATAACAAGAAACATTTAATGACTCTAGAAAATCTACAGCAGTTTCATCAAATGGCGTACTAAATGGTATCATTCCTAATTCTGTACAGCGATCAAAAATTGGTTTATGCCACTCCCATGGTGTATATGCTTCTTTATATAAATGATAAAGTGATTTACCTTTCCATAAGCTGTTCGTATCCTGAATTAAAAAATCACCATTTTCTATATTTAAAGTCATTGTATCAGGTGTATATGTTTGAATTTTAAATCCCTGTGCTCCAGCCTCTGCAGCTGCTTCTACAATTTGCAATGCTCTACCTAATGATTGATTATGATTCCCTGACATTTCTGCAATGATAAATGGTGGCGAGTTATTGCCAATCTCTCTACCACCGATATATACATTAGTCATGTTTTTCACCTTCAAGTTCTTTTTTTATAGCTTTTTTCCTTTCCATCCATTGCTCATAAAACAGTGTCATTTTAATGACATCAATATATTCATTACCCTTGCAAATATGGTTCACATATCTTCCATTTTCTACAAACCCAAGTTTCTGATGAAAGTTTAAACTAATCCGATTTAATTCTAATATTTCTGCACACACTTTTTGTATGCCTTTTGTTTCAAAAATAAAATCTAATGCTAATAAACCTAATACAGTTCCAGCACGTCTTACGCTTTGTTTGTCACCTATATAAAATCCCCAATAACAAGTCCGATTCATTTTGTCTATTTTTGTAAAATTAACAAATCCAATTGGTTTTTCTTTATATATTAATAATCTTGCAATTTTTGTATCATCCATTTCTAGTTTTTTATACCATTTTAAATGTTCGTCTATTGTAATTTCATGATCTTCATACATAACCGTACGTATTTCTTTTGTATTCCTCCACTTTAAAATAAGTTCTAAATCTTTCTTTTCTAAACTTTTCAATTGAAAATCCCCTATATCTAACATGCTATCCTCCTAAAATAATTTTTGCTATTTCATCTGAATTACTGGCGCACTGTATAGAAAGAGCCTTATTAGACATTTCTTTCACTATATTAGAATTTGATAAAAGCTTGCTTAGACATTTCGTAATCGTTTCATCCGAAACACTTTCAGCTGTACCAATATTCCATGTAGCACCAGCTTTCGACACAGCCTGGGTTACTTCAATTTGATTTGGAGCAGTTGTAATTGTTATAGAAGGTAATCCAAGAAAGCAGCGTTCCCATGTGGTTGTGCCACCAGCTCCTATCCCTAAATCCGCTCGTACGATAAACTCTTCCATATTCTCTATTTGACAATAGAACGAGGCATTAGAAATACTCCTGCAATAAGATTCAATCTCTTCTTTATGGGGATTTTGACTTCCTACTACTACATCTACTTTTAAAGTATCGCTACTTATATTTTGTATAGCTCTTAATGTTTTTAATGTTTCATTCGTTGCATCATGCCCCCCAAAAAATACAAAAATGCGTTCAATCTCGCCTGTTCTTTTTCTTAAAATTTTTTAGCAGCATGAAACTCTGGTCGTAATATGGCATATTTAGGTCCTAATTTCACTAATGATTGCTCTGGTAATAAATCTTTATAGCGAGTATTAAGGTTATCATATAAATTTTGATCTAGTAATAAATCACAGTCATGCATTCGATTTGCAAGATCATCAATTACCATAATCTTTCTTACAGTTTTTCTTAAAGCAGTCTCCCACTTATTATCTAATCCATAATGATCAACAATTAACCAATCAAACTTGGGAAGTTGCGACAAAATATCATTGGTCTGTTGTGCATCAACAAACCAATGATATTTTAGCCAATTCAAATAACTCCCGTGTACTGTACTTGAGAAATTCGTATTTTCACCATCTGCATCTAATAAAAACACATGAAATCCCTTATTTAAAATATATTGCTGCAGATCACCTTGCAGCTTACGGCAAATGAAATAAATCTGAGCACCTTTACTCCGTAACTCATGGGCAAGTGTTAAACAACGCATAATATGACCGGTCCCTATTTCAATAGATGCGTCGGCGCGAAAGGCAATTTTTTTCTCAAGCAAGTTACTCCCTCCTCACTAAAAGCGCTACAATTTATTAATTTATTAATTTATAATTTTGTTTCTCTATTTAACTCATCTACTAACGATTTTTGATTTATATATTTTAGTTTCACATGACTATTGATTTGAATAAGTTCAGGATTTCCTAGGATGTAATCTTTTATTTGATGAAAAAATAAAGGTTTAGATTTTACATTCAGACTTTTATAAAGTTCATTGAACATATCTAAATCTGGTTGTTCATCTAATGTTAGCCTCCAAGTAGGGTAACGAAATGGAGGAGGGAGTTTTACTATATTGACTTGGAATAAATGGGGATTATTTACAAAATACAACGGAAGGTATTCTGCATAGGTTAAAGTTTTTTGGGTTTGTAGCAATCGTTCGATTGCCTCTAATGTAAAAATATACTTAACTCTGCTTGTGTATAATCTGCACCGCTTTTCAAATGTTCATCTAGTAAAAAAGTATTGATTTCTGGTGACACAACTGGGCAATCTCCTGTAATCCGCATTACAATATTTGCATTTTCTTGTTTGGCAGCTTGGAATATGCGATCAGCAGTATTTTCTGGATCACCTCTGAAAATTTTAACCTTCCCGTCTAAATCAAATTTTTCCAAAGGATCATCTTGTGCTATATCTGAAGTAGCAAGTATGACCTGATGTTTTCCTGGAATAGCTAATGTATTTATAAGACATCTTTCAATGGAAGTAATTCCATTTATTGGTAATAATGCCTTTAAAGGTAACCTAGTAGATTTTAACCGGCAAAGTACAATTATTACTACTTTTGGAGGTTCCATAACCTCTTTTGATAATGGGGTACCTGCAGACAAATTATATAAAGCTATCTGAGGTAACAATTCCTCTGCTTCAAGCTGGTTCAGTGCATTTTCAACAACATCTAGTTCCATAGCTACTTTATTAGCTGTAATAATCTCTCCTTTTTTAATATCAACTTTTGTAACAGCTTTTAACAATTTTTGATTTTGCAATCTTAATAACACCCCTTTCACTTAATGTTTAGTAACTCTATAAAACGAAATAACTTTTCTCACTGCTTTTATTACATCCCATACATCAGCTTCTGTCATTTTAGGAAATAGAGGCAGCGTAATGATTTCCTCATATACGTTTTCTGCTTGTGGACAAAGGCCTTTTCTATAACCTAAATTTTGATAAAACGGTTGTAAATATACGGGTATATAGTGCACATTCACACCGATATTTTCTTTTTGTAATGCCTCGTAAATTTCTTTTCGATTGCCCTTTAATAATTTAGTATTTAAACGAATAATGTAAAGATGCCAACTTGAGTCGGTTTGGGGCAATTGCTTTGGTATGATGATTTCAGATAGACAACTAAATTCTTTATTATAGATGTCTACATATTTCTTTCTAATCTTAATAAAAGAGTCTAATTTATTTAACTGTGATAAGCCAAGAGCAGCTTGTATATCTGTTATTCTGTAGTTGTAACCTAAGAATTGCATTTCATAATACCAAGGCCCATGATTTTCAAGAAGTTTTTGAGGGTTCCTTTCAATTCCATGCGTACGAAATTGAACAAGTTTTTCATAAAACAGTGGATTATTTGTAGTAATTACCCCACCCTCTCCTGTAGTAATATGTTTCACTGGATGAAAACTAAACATTGTCATATCACCAATTGAACCAATCTTTTTATTTTTATATGTGGCTCCTAATGCGTGGGCTGCATCTTCAATGATAATTAAATCATTTTCTCTTGCAATTTTTATTATTGCATCTAACTCTACAGGTTGGCCCGTAAAGTGTACGGGAATGATGGCTTTTGTTTTGTTTGTAATCTTTTCTTCAATAGATTTAGTACTAATGTTGTATGTTTCATAGTCAATATCAGCGAATACTGGTTTTCCACCCTGGTATAATATGCAATTCGCGCTTGCTACAAATGTCATTGGAGTTGTAATTATCTCATCTCCCTCAGTTATGCCAGCTGCATAGCAAGCAGCATGCAGAGCAGCTGTACCATTTGAAAAAGAAACAGCGTATTTTGCTCCCACATATTTTGCTAGAGCCTCCTCAAACTGTTGAATCGTTGGCCCTGTCGTTAAAAAATCCCCTTTTAATACATCTACAACCGCCTGAATGTCATGTTCATCAATTTGTTGTTGACCATATGGCAAATTTGTTTCTCTAACAGGCTTTCCTCCATGTATACCGAGAATTTCCCTTACCATTATTCTTTCTCCTTAGGGTTACTTTTTAAAGATTTAATCCACTCTTCTGTTTTAATAACTCCATCTTCTAAAGAAACTTTCGGTTCCCAACTCAATATTGTTTTTGCTTTTTCATAGTTACATAATAATTTTTGAATTTCACTTTGTGGATGGATATGAGTTACATGTTGAATACTTACTTTATTTCCTGAAATCAATTCTGCTAATTTATTAATTGATATATCTTGTCCTGTTCCTGCGTTAATAATATGACCATTTGCTTTTGAAGAGTATCCTACCGCCACAACAAAATCCGCACAATCTTCAACATATAAAAGATCTCTCGTTTGTTTCCCATCTCCATAAATATTTAGTGGTACATTATCTAATTTATTATTTATAAAAATAGCAACAACCCCACCTTCACCACCAGTTTTCTGGAATGGGCCATACGTATTAAATGGACGAATAACCACAACTGGCAGCTTGTAAGCATAATAGTAAGATAAAACCATGTTTTCAGCAGCAATTTTTGACCCAGCATATGGAGAAGCTGGTTTAATAGGATCTAATTCTGATATTCCCTGCATTTTAGTGGCTTTATCATATACCATACAAGTACTCATAAAGACCATTTTGACATTATACTTAAGACATTGTTCTAACAAATTAAAAGTACCAATTGTATCATTTTCAAAAGTTGTTCTAGCATCATCTATACTATCTTGAACATTGATACTCGCTGCTAAATGATAACAAAGGTCAAATGAATTATTTTCAAATAATTGAGCAACTAATTTTTTATCTTTAATATCTCCTTGAATGCATTGTTTTAAATTTAGATCGTGTGCAAACTCGGTAATATTTGCAGTAGTTGAATTTGCTAAGTTGTCTAATATCCATACTTCATGCTTATCCTGCAATAATCTCTTTACAACCCACCTACCAATAAAACCTGCACCACCAGTTACTAATATTTTCATAGTTTCTCCCCTCCTGTTAATAGTTTCTGGTTTAATATTAAATTTCTAAGCTCTTCTTTTGAAATAGCATTTTGATTATCAGAACGGTAAAACCCTGCCTTCGCCCTTTTTGCATTTTCATATTGAGCACCCTTTTTTAATGGGCTAGGAATGATAAACATATCTGGTAATTCAAAAGCCTGTAAAGATTCATCATGTGTCATAAGTTCTTCATACATTTTTTCACCAGGTTTTAACCCAATTTCTTCAATTTTAATATTCTCCTTGGGCAATCCATATAACTTTGTAACTTCTTCTATCATCACTTCACTTAAATCGTTTAATGAAATAACTGGCATTTTTAATATAAAAGTTTCACCACCCTTTGCTATTTTCATTGCTTCAATTGTTAACATAGTTGCTTGGGTCAGTGTCATCATAAATCTACTCATACTAAGATCCGTTACAGTTATTTTTTGGTTTTCTTTAATTTGTTTTTCAAATAAGGGAATAACAGAACCTCTTGACCCCATAACATTTCCAAAACGAACACTTGCGAATATCGTTTCACTTGAACCTTTTGAATATTCCGCTGACGTAATCAATCTTTCAGCAGTCAATTTTGTCGCACCGTAATTATTTGTTGGTGAAATCGCTTTATCAGAACTTGTAAAAACTACCTTTTTTACTTTCTGAGCAATTGCCGCTTTTATTACATTTTGTGTTCCAAAAATATTGGTCAAAACAGCTTCAAACGGATTATATTCACAAAAAGAAACATGCTTCATCGCTGCCACATGGAACACATAATCAATATTTTCCATCGCACTAAATAATCGATCATAATTGCGAATATCCCCGATTAAATAGCGAATATTTCGATTTTTTTCCCTGAATTCTTCTTGTAATAAAAATTGATTATATTCACTTCTACTAAAAACCCTTACAACTTTTGGCTTTTCTTCTAGAATATTAGAAAGAATGCTCTTTCCAATTGTTCCTGTTCCACCAATAATTAAAATGTTTTTATCTTTAAAAAACATATAAATGCATACCTCCTCTGATTGAAATAATTTTTAGTCAAGAAAACTCCCTTCTCAATTTGTATGTAGTGCTATTGCACCAACAAATAGGTGGGAGAAAAATTAGCTTTTTGAATAGCAAAACATACGATGCTGTTTTAAATTTTTGGTACAGGTTGCTCATTGAAAACTGAAAATATAAGGTTGTTTAAGGAGTTATCTTTGGTTGAAATAAAGATATTTTTTTCAAACTCTAACTACAACTGCGTTTCTTCTATTAGCTCAATGGACAGTTGTTTATAAAAATTATTTACTTTCATATTATTTTTTACATCATCGTCTAAATATTGATAAAAATTACTCAGTAATGGCAAACGGATATTATAATGGTTTAGCTCAGAAAAAACATTTATATATTCTGGATTTATCGCCCAGTAATTTGCAAAAAGATATCACTCAACATTTCACCCTCTTTTTCTTCTTAAGTCTTCTCTTAATTCTTTACATGTTCTTTGTAGTGGTAATAATTGTACAAATTCATTTTTTTCTTCTGCAAATAACTGCGCATGTATTGAATGTGAAGTAATATAATTGATATCTAAAATTTCATCTAAAGGATGAAAATCCCAATAATGATTTAATCTCCAAAAAAAGCGTGCATCTCCTATACGATAAAATTGAGGATCTTCATCCCAGTAAGAATTCCACCTTTTTTCAAGAATCGGTAAAACAGAGGCTCTATGCATAATAGAACAATGATCAATTGTACATGGAGCATTATTAGTAATTTTTTTGGCAGCTCTTTCAACAGTTTTAATAGGCAAATCTGATTCATCTAGATGAATCGTTTTTGATGCAGAATAAATAATTTGAACATCTTTATTCACATCAAGATAACTAGACATCTTTTTGAGTCGTTCTTTTTCATATTGATTATCATCAGTAATATAAGTAATATACTCCCCCTTCGCATGCTTAAGAGCCTCATTAATTAGAGCCGCATATCTGACTTTTTTTGTCCGTTCAGAAATATGGGCCACATTACTTTTATAAAAATGTATATTTTCCTTATTTATAAATGGTTGAATTACCTTCTGGGTCATTTCATTAGAATTATCATCCATGATAAAAAGCTCAAAATCTTGAAAAGTTTGGTTTAATACACTTAATATCGATTTTTCAACAAACGTAGGCTTATTGTAACTTGTCATTATAACTGAAATTTTAGGCAAATATTCCTCTCCTCCTTATAACCAAATACAAAAACAGTTACGTTATTATATAAACAGAAAGGACAATCCGTTCCGATAATTTTTAAAAAAATTTATATATATATTAAAGTCTATAGCAGCGTTTATATTTATCTATATATCTCTTTTTACTCCACTATAGTCCATACCATTTCTATGAAAAGGTAATAAACTATCCAAGTACAAAAAAGAATGTATCAATAAAGGTTTATTATTATCTATTAGACTTCGCTAGAAAAAACATTCAATATTCTCAGAAGAGGTGACGATTTTGCAACCCCTAATTTCAATTATCCTTACTAGCTATAATAAGCCATCATTAATTAATCAAGTTATTGAAAGTGTTCTAATGCAAACTTATAAAGAATGGGAACTTTTTATTATGGATGATAACTCTTGTCCAGAAACTATAAATATTATAAAAAATTATTTAGATGACCCTCGAATTTATTATGAAAATAGTTTTATACAAGATAATGAGAGATATAAAACCACAAGATATGCAACTCTCATCAATAAGGCACTTCCATTAACACGTGGGGAGTATATTTGCTATTTAACGGACGATACTATGTACGTTCCAAACAGATTAGCTGAAATGTTATCTTTCTTAGAAAAACAACCTGAAATAGATATAGTGTACTCTTCTCAATACGTAAAATATGTTGATTATAATCTACAACCTATTCATGAATATGTAAGAGAAGCTTCAAAAATTTTATATACAGCTGCAAATGTTGTGGATCACTGTTCAGTTATGCATACTAGAAGAATATTATTAAAGGTTTATGAAAAATACTGTGAATATTGGGATACAAATCCTTTATATTGGTTTGTTGGAGATGCGATGTTTTGGAAACGCCTAAATACATTCCAGCCTTTTTATCCCATTAACAAAGTGCTCGATATTACTTTTAAAACACCATTTTCCTTCCAAAATTTATATGCTAACCTCCCTTCCAAAGATTTAAATGGTATTTTGTTTAGCAATTCACAAGGTGAAGTATTTTTAATTGATAATTATAAACGTAGGCTTATATCGAAAGAAATGCTTTCCTACTTCAAATATAATCAAAATGAAATTGTCTCAATCCCTGATCCCTTTATCTACAAATATACTGAAGGTCCTCCCATAACCCTTACTGAATCAATCCCAAATCTACGGGTTGTGCAAAACGAAAAAGAAGAATTATTTTATATAGAAAATAATCAAAAACGTCCATTCATTAACACCATAGCATTTCGCAAATTAAAATTTTCAAATCAAGAAATTATTAAAGTTTCACAAAGTAGTTTAGATAAATTTTCAGATGGACCACCTATTTATCCGAATTTATCTCATTACACGATTCTACCCGAAGGAAAAGTATTTATCTATCATCACAATTATTTCATAATGACAGATTACATGCTTCATCCAATAGATAAAGACATATTGCAAAAACTATATTTATTAAAGAACTGTATACCAATTTCAAAAACTAGTTTATCCTTCTTTAAGATTGGTCCTCCTATTTCATCATACCCCTCTCACTTAGCTAAAGAATACCAAGAAGAATGATATAAGAGGATAGTACCAATAAGAGATATTGCTTCAAAAAATAAACATGATACAAATTGTATTTTTTCATTTTCCATTAAAATTTTGGTACAATTTTGGAAATAACCTTCTTAAAATACCTAAATCATATTAACAAAGGTTTTCAATGAGTTGCACTAACTCAAAAATAAAAGTCAGTCTCAATAAAGAGAAATGACTTCTATCTATATCAAATACTTCCTTAAAATTAGGGAATTTTACAGAATAACAAAGTATTTGTAACGATAAATTTATCAATATAATATAACATTATTAACGAAGGCTCTTTTCACTTCTAGATTGTCAAATTCTCACTATAACTAAAAAATCTTCTCATCTTATATAAAATGAGAAGATTTTTTCAGTGGAAAGGTTTCTTGTTACATCCTTGACTTTCTAGCGATGTTTTACCACGATGTCCAGCCACCATCAATGCAAATATTTTGCCCCGTTACATAGCTTGAAGCATTAGATGCAAGAAAAACAATCAACCCTTGTAATTCCTGGGGATTTCCAATACGACCTAGCGCTGTTTTTTTCTTTAAATTTCGAATAAATTCTTTATTTTTCTGAACTTCTGTATTAGGAAATGGACCTGGAGAGATAGAATTAGCTCTAATTCCTTTTAAACCATAGTGACACGCAAGATACCGAGTAAACTGTATGATAGCAGCTTTTCCTGCTCCATAATTCGGAGGATTATTAAAGCCTGAATCGCCATAAATAGAAGGGTCTGGGGAAACAACACCATACATTGAAGAGATATTAATAATATTTCCTTTATTCTTCGGTAGCATATATTGTAATGCCTTTTTAGTAACCCGAAACACATTATTTATAGAACCATCAATTCCTGTTTCCCACTCCGATTCTGTCATTTCTTCAATAGTCTTTCCTGCTCCAAAGTAAGCATTATTAATAAGAATGTCTATCTTATTATCTGAATTATAAATCTCCTCAAATGTATGGTTTATTGATTTACTATCTGAAACATCTAGAGCATATCCCTGACATTTCACATTATATTTTTGATTTAACTGATCAGCTAAATTCATACATTTTTCTTTGCTTCTACTAACTATCATAACGTTTGCACCATACTTAGCCAGCCCTTCAGAAATTGCAGAACCAAGATAACCAGATCCACCAGTAACAATTGCATTCTGGCCTTTTAAACTAAATAATTCATGTTGATTCATTATTCACCCTCCATAAGTTCGGATTAATAATTATCTCAGGTATATCCTTAAATAATTTCTTTGCAGTATTAAGAACTTTCTCTTCTAATAAAGGTGAATTACAGATTTGAATATTTTCTTTTAATTGATCTACTGTTTCACAACCAATAATAATCTTATCAACTTCTTTCAATTCTCGAACAAATAATAAAGCCAATTGCGCTCTACTTAAATTGAATTCCTGAGCTAAAAACTCAAATTCTTTTATTGGTTTTTTAGCGATTTGTAAATAATCGGGAATTTTTTCCGTATCCATTAATAGCAACCCTTGAAGATATGGGCTTCTAGCATGTATTTCTATTCCTTTTGTTTTCAGCTTTTGTAGTAGGCCTGAACAAATTAGACGTTGATCAAATATATTTAAAGGAACTTGAATCATATCAAAACAATCAAATTCCAAAAACCGCTTAACTTCATCAGGTGTATAAACGGATACACCAATCTTTTTGATTACTCCCCCTAATTTCAATGTATTTAATTTTTGAATGATATATCCATTATGTGAAACCATATTTTTAGAATCATGTAACAGGCAACAGTCTATAATATTTGTTTTCAAATTCATCATAGATTGTTTAATATATTTATCAATTAAGCTATCTAAATGCTCAATACCAATATTTTCAGAATCAATCATAGGTATTTTAGTTACAACCTGAAAATTTTTTTCTGTTGTTTTGCTTGAGACATATTCACCTATAATAACTTCACTATTTCCATAAGAAGACGCTGTATCTAACACATCTATACCATTATTTATAGCATATTTGATGATATTTAAAGCCTCTTCCCTATCAGGTTTACCCATTATATTTCCTATTCCATAATGAAGACCCAGCTGAACAGTACCTAATGCTAATTTCATAGAGCACCTCCATAATAACCACTTAGGCTAGTTAGATATTTTAAACAGAATGACAATATATATTTACATTGAACTGCCCCTACCTTCACTCCGTTTAAAGGAGGAGCTCTTCTCCTTCACATGATAAAGATTTCTTATTTATTTTTAGTTATCAAGATTGCGTATAAAAATGTTGATGTAAAGAGAATAAAGCCTGAAATTTTTGGGCCGAATGTATATAGAATTTGTGGCATTTTCTATACGTACGATACGACAAAGAAAAAATGGATTTATCTTTTATATCCTTATGAAATCGAAAATCAAATTCGTTCCTATAGGCTCCTTCGTACAACACGGCAGACCTTACTGACCGCAAATAGCGGGATAAAGCAGGTAAATAGTATCCTGCCCAGTATATGAAAGTGACTGCTATTTGGTACAAATGATTTTAGATCTCGAATAATTAAAAGCTCACTTAAAGAATGCTACGGTGATGCGATTGCACACTCTAATACATTAATGGAAAACTACTACTTGATATTTCTCTGATGGAAATCAAAACAAATATTTCCCATTTTCCCAATAATAATTTTAAAAAATAATTATTTCACGTTCTAAATTCGTTTCTTGGTTCATACGTTATTAAAGTTGTTGAAAAATAAAAAAGCGAAAGATTTAAAATATGATCCAAATGGTCCAGATGATGTTTAAGAGAGGTAGGTATATCTTCTCCTAAATAAACACTGCAGCTGCTATAGCATGTGATTATTTACACTTCACTTCTGTTTAAACATTTCTAAATAAAAAATCTTGCTAACAATTCCTTACAAATACAATTAAGAAATTACATTCTATACAACTGCTGCAATTTTGTAGTTACCTTGAGAAAGGACAGATTGCTGATGCAGAAATTTAATATTAATAGGAAGCTAATTGGTGATGATTCATCAGTTTTTGTAATTGCCGAGGCCGGAATTAATCATGCAGGTTCATTTATTGAGGCGAAAAAAATGGTCGATGTTGCCAACTCAAGTATGGCTGATGCAGTTACTTTTCAGCATATAGCCTATAATGACATTGATTGTAGAAAATCTTCTAAGACCAAATTAGATTGGGATAAATGGAGATTATCAGACGAACAGATTATCGAATTGTTTGATACTGCACATAGATTGGGATTATCTACGACGGCTTGTGTAGTAGATTTTAAGTCTCTTGAGTTTATTGTCAAGTCAGGTGCTGACTTTCTTAAAATAGTTAGCGGGGATATTACATGCCATCCCTTTTTGGCTGAATGTGCAAAAACTGGTTTACCTATATTTCTTTCTACTGGAAGTGCATTGTTATCTGAAATAGAAGCTGCTTTAGAAGTGATTGAAAAATCAGGTGGAAAAAATGTCGTTGTATATCAAACTAATACTAAATATCCGACTCCACCTAATGAAGTTGATCTTAGAGTAATGGAGACACTAAAAAAATTTAATTATCCAGTAGGCTTCTGTGATCACACTGCAGGAACAGCTATCTCCTTAGCAGCAGTGACGTTAGGTGCTCACGTTATAGAAAAGCACTTCAGTTTAGACGCTACAATAAAAAGACCTGACTATGAAGTTTCTATTAATCCTCATGAACTAAATCAATTTGTAACTGATATACGTAATATTAAAAAAGCAATGGGTGTGCCGATAAAGCGCCGGCATACGGATGATGCAAATTTTATATTAACTCGTAGGTCCTTGGTAGCTTGTAGTGATATGACTAAAGGTACAAAAATCCAATGGAGTGATTTAACATATAAGCGCCCTGGAACAGGTACCCAACCTTCAGAAGCTAAGAATTTTATAGGTAGAACTTTAAAATATGATGTAAGTAAAGATGATCAATTATATGAAGATATGTTGGAGGAGATTTAATGAATAAAATTGAAAGACGTACCGCATTAGTGTTAGCTAGTTCTGATGGACTTGGCTTAGCAGTTGCTAAAAGATTATACTTTGATGGACATAATGTAATTATTACAAGTAGAAGTGAAAAATTAGAAAAAGCTAAAAAAGAAATTTGTGATATTGGTAGTAAAGGAGAAGTTCTAGCAATCCCATCCGACGTAACTAGCATCGAGGATTTAAATAAACTTATTATGCAAGGAAAAAAGCAACTGGGGAATATTGATATTTTATTTACAAATGTGGCTGGTCCTAAAGCTGGAACGATAGAGGATTTAACTATTGAAGATTTCTGTAAAGCACACAATGATCTGTTATTGCCCGTCATTTATTTAACTAAACAATTAATTCCTGATATGTCTTCTCGTAAGTGGGGAAGAATTATTATAAATTCTTCTCTTACTGCAAAAGAGCCTTCAAAAATGCTTACCTTATCAAACATATATAGGGCTGGACTAGCTTCTCTTTCTAAAACTCTTTCTCATCAATACGCTAGTTATGGAGTTACAGTTAATACTGTTGGACCTGGTTCTTTCAAAACTGCTCGCGCATTAGAATTATTAAATGAAATGTCTAAAACACAAAAGCGAAATGTTGAAGATATCGAATTAGAAATCACAAAAAATTTACCAATGAAGAGATATAATGACCCAATAGAATTTGGTAATGTTGTAGCTTTTTTAGCTAGTGATGCTGCAAGTGCTATTACAGGTACTTTTATTCCAATTGATGGTGGAATTTCTCATGGGATATTCTAGATAAGTAGATATTTTACTATTATCCCAAAGTACTAAATGCTGAGATCGAGGTTTTTTTATATTGTGATCTCTTCTATTGGTAAAGCAAGTTTTTTATAAAATTCAACTGGAACCATTCGATCAGGTGTTAAACCCATCTAAAAAGAAAAATAACGATAAAAAATTGCTGTTTTTTCATAAGAATACTTAATCATTTAACCATTTTGATATAATTATCTAATTGTATCAAAGCCAAAAAACTACTTACTTAACAAATATTAATGCACTTTTAACTTCAAAACCAAAAGAAGAGCGAACTGTATTGCCATTCCCATCAGAAAAAAATTAGGAAACGCACTGATTTCATAATAACAAACTTCTCCCACACATCTTGGCCCACAAGAAATTTCATATTGTAGTGAAATTTCAATCCAGACGAAGTTCTAGATTGGAAATATTAGTTCTGTTGCAAAATTAACTAAAATGTAAAAGATCTGTGGTTGAAGAAAATAAATTTTATACAGGCAGCAATAATTTCTATAATTCATTGCATATCGAAAAAACGGAGTTTGGTTGAAGACTCCGTTTTTTTATATAAGGAATGAATGGCTTCAATTCCTTTTATTGTACTTGAGGCTTGAAGAGAATTTTGAAATCTTGAGGATCTAGCAAAACGACGTTTTACGTGTCTATGATCTTATTCCATACGATTATTTAGATGTTTAGCTGTAGAATTCATTGCGTTTTATAAAGTTTTTTTACTTTTACATACCTCGAGATAAATCTTGTAATTTTTGAGTAACTGTAGTTTGAGGGTAATTTTTCTGTATGAAATAATCTCTTAATTGTTTAGCAGTTGTAGAATAGGAAGAATCATATAAAACCTTTTCAATTGTCTGTATCATATTTTCAATAGAATGAGTTACAAGCCAGCTTAATTCATCGTAATATTTATAATCTCTCTCCTCTGACTTAGATTTATAAACGACTACTGGTTTATCCAATAACATAGCCTCTAATCCTACTGTTGAATTAGAGATAACTACAAGATCTGAATTAGAAATGACATCATAAATACTTACTTCTGTTGTAATATACTTGACATTAGGGTATACCTTACTTAAATGAATATATTCGCTCACTAAATTACGACCTTTTTCCCAAGGGTGAGGCTTTATAATAACTGTAATATTTTTGTCTTTCATCAATTGTTTTGTTAGTTCAACATAAACTTGGGTTTTAAATGGTTGCGTTGCTATAAAGATTATTTTCTTAGAGGTATCTATATTTAGTTTCTTACAAAGTACTTTTTTTTCTAAATGCTTCTTTTCAAAGATATCATCATATCTTGGGTGTCCCAATATCTCGATTTGAGAATCCGCTCCACCTCTTCGAAAATACCACTCTCGTTCATACTCTCCATATACAATCTGTTTCGTAGCGAAAATTGGAAAAAACGCTTCTTCTCCCATTATGGCCCCATGCTGAAGACAATAACTTGGAATCCCCTTACTTTTAGAGATAAGAGTAAGTACTCGGTTCGTTATATCTTCTGTTGTACCAACAATCACACTCGAGATATCATGTTCTTCAAAAATAAAATATGCCATATTAATTTTTTCAATCATGATAGGAAGATCATTGAGTAGTTTTGTTTGAAAAAATTTATTAGAAAATAACGGATGTTCTTTACATGTTGAAAAAATTTTTTGAGCTTTTTCAATGAAAATATGAGAACTATCAGGAACTTTATTTGTATAATCCAGTGTGCAAATCGTAGGGAGACCATAAAGCTCGCTTTTTTTTGCTCTTGTTAATATTTTTGTATACTTAGGGTTAAAATGCGAAAAATTACCTGCTGAAAAACGAAGATAATCAGTATTAAGCAATACGACTCCATCTGATCCTCTTTTCTTTGTCGTTTGCTCAAGCAGAGGCAACCATTTTTCAAATTCTGACTGCAATTGTTTTTCTTCTATTGGTGCAACAGACAAATATTTATAAAAATCCTTACTTTTCATCTTACTTTTAACATCTTCTTCTAAATATTGATAAAAATTACTTAATAAAGGTAAAGAAATGTTATGATGTACTAATTCAGAAAACACCTTTATATACTCTAAATTTAATAACCAATAATTTTTCAAATAGACTTCACTCAAGGTCTCACCCTCTTTTTCTTCTTAAGTCTTCTCTTAATTCCTTACATGTTCTTTATGGTTTAATAATTGTATAAATTCATTTTTTTCTTCCGCGAATAACTAAAAATATATTGAATTTAAATTAATATATTTTTTATCTAAAATCTTATCTATCGGATAAAAACCCAAAAATGATTCAATCTCAAAAAAATAGCATACCTCATGCAATAAAATTCGGTTTCTTATCCCAGTAAGAAACCTATTTTTTGAACGATTGGCAAAATAGAAGCCCAATACATGTCGAACAATGATCCATTATATATGGATCATTGTTTGTAATCTTTTGTGCAGGTCTTTTTACACCTTTAATTGGCTGAGATGCTTCGTTAATTAAAACTGCGGAACGTTGACAATTCTAATTTAATACGCTCCGTATCGATTTCTCTACAAACAATGGCTTGTAATAACTAGTCATAATAACTATAATTTTAGGCAGCTATTATCCCACTCCTTATCAATAAATAAAGTTCAGTTATATTATTATATAAACAAAAAGAACGAACTGTTCCGGTAATTACGATTTTCTTTTTGTATACACTAAAAGATAAAGGCGATATCTTGTTTGTCCATGAATTTTTATTATTTTCCGTAAAAATCTATTCCATAAGTAATTTCAATCACAATATGACTTGCTAACTAGAAAATCTTCTAATGTGAAAAATAAACCAGGAAACTCTAATCGCTTTCTAGACTTACTCCCCCTCACTCTTAAGCGTCACAATCCTTATTAGTGGTACATATGCAATTTCCGTTTCTGCCATAGCGCTGTGTCACCTTTCATGCTTTGACTTCTTTGAATTCAATAGCGCTTTATCAGCATTAACCTATCGAGATCAATTTTATATTTACCTCAACGTGTTTTACTATTATTGGATCAAATATTATCCCGATTAAAATAACCACGATATGTACAAGCATTAGAAAATAGGAAGCATAATATAGAGCATTGCCACCTATTGGCATGTCATATCAACAAGTAAATGCCTTTCAAACATGATTATTTCATAAAAAGGCATAAGTTCTAAAATTATTTTTCTTAATACGGTATGTAATCAACTTTATATACCACATGAAATAACACATAATTTTTGATAAAGGAAGTGAAGTACATGTTACCTTGCCAAGGTACGTGCAATCGATATGTAGATTTTGAGGCTTTAATTACAGCTCCTGAAGGATATATAATTAATGATACGAATTATACCGGTGCTGTCACCTGGAATACAAACCGATTAAAATGTGCATTTGAACCATGTACGCTGCAAGCACCGAACCCTTGCCTTCTTCAAACTGATCTACCAGATGGTTCCTATCCAGTACACAGTGTTCGCATATATGGAGTACTTACAATGCTTGTTAGTATTTCCCCTGTTCAAAATCAATATGGACAAGGAGATGCAGCTTTTTCTAAATGGCATAAATTCTCTATCAATCAGATTGTTTATTATACAATTGATTCGAATTGCTGCTTTGATTTTAGTAGCTTTAAACTTAAGAGTTTAACAGTTACGCCACAAGATAAAAATACATTTATCTTAAATGGCACCCTCTCTGTTTTACCAGTGCCACCAAGTCCTCCTATTTATGCTTTTACAGCAAATAGAGATGATAATACTCTTTCAGTAATTAATACAGCAACAAAGACTGTCCAGCATGTAATCAATCTTCCATATCAGCCAATTAAAGTTGCTGTTAGTCCAAACAAAACATACACTTTAGTTTTGCACTCAAATGATAATAGTGTTTCTACAATTAATAATGAAACACTTACCATTATCTCTACTTTCTCGATAAACGACCCAATTGATATTGGGTTTTCTCCGGATAACCAGTTTGCGTATATACTAAATTTTTTAACTGGTTCAATGAGCATTACTGTTATTAACCTCTTAACTCAAACCATCTCTAATACTATCTCGCTTGGAGGTTATGGATTTTCAAGTATAGCAATTGATCCGAATGGACAATACGCCTACGTCGTAAATTATACGACTTGGAGTATTGTAAAGGTTGATCTAAACACAGGAGAAATTGTAGCAGAACGTCCTACTTCAAACGATTATCCAAATCTCATAGAAATCAGCTTGCTTGACGGATTCGCTTATGTTACAGAAGAGTTGGTGGCGTCTGGGACCACCCTTACAGTTATTGACTTGTCCACTTTCCAAGAGATTGGGGATATTCTTACTGGAGCATATTACTACTCGTTCCTTGCTCTTTCACCTAATCAACCTTTAGCATTGCTAGGAGAAGAAACTACAGATGAAATCAATATTATTGATACAGCACAACATCAATCCACAGGCACTATTTCCATAAATGGCCCAAAAAGCGCTGCGTTTACCCCTGATGGAAAATTCATCTATATTGCACAGCCAGAACAAAACACAGTTACTATTCTTAACTCCGTTGACTATACCGTAAATACAGTAGTAACAGTTGGAGCATCACCTGTAAGTGTTGCAATATAAAGTTTAATGCTTATTAACATTCAAGAAATACTGAGGATTGCACTCTCTACTTATATTAATTTCCTACTCTCCGGTATTCCATTTATACAAATAACTAGTGTCCTTCTCTCTATTTAATGACTAATCGTTTATTTTTATATGTAATAATTTATACATGGGACTCTTCTTAAATACTAAAAAACATATTATCTAATAACTCCTTAAATATCTCCTATAGTTCTTTCCATTACAATTCTCTTTAATTTTGTTTATCTATCCATTCCCTCCGTCGATCAAATCTCCCTCAAGGAATCCAATTTAAAATTCATTTTACAAGTAAACAACCGTTCCATAAGTAGATTATTTAAGGGAAAGGAGTCAGACTTACTGGATTCCCCTTTCTTCTCATCCTTTTTTGAAGCTCTTTTAAGTCTAATTCTATTGTATTCCAGCTAAATAACATTCCCACTAATAAATAACATGTTATATAACTATATAAAAACTCTAGCAAATCATTAAAGGAATCTCCTTCCCCCTATCGAATTATTGTAGAGGAAAGGAGAGGAATACATGGAAATTCTAGGATTAGATCCTCGCGCATTAGCGACTCTAGGTGCACTTGAATACACCAATCGTTGCAATAAATTAATTGAAGACTCGGAGAATAACATATACGAGTGTAAAGAAATAAAAGAAATACTTCAATCACTCCCTAAAGAGAAGCAGATTGAGGTTCTTGAGAATCAAGCTCACTTTGAAGCTGTGGCAAAGATGATTGAACAAAACAATTTAATTCTTTTAGAACAGATGAAAGCTCTACAACTAGCTCAGAAATAAGAAACTTATGATTGATTAATTCTACATACGATTCCATAAATAATGTATCTTTATCTATACCATCAGCCTCTGTTTTTATAGGAGCTTTTGTTATGCGTTGATTCATATTTTGAATTTGAATGGTTTCTTTTACATGTATGAATAGATCTTCTAACAAACCTGGTGTAGACTCTAATTCCTGCTTTTCAATTTCCTCTGTTACAACACTGATAAATTCCCATAGTACCTTTGCACCTAGTAGTTCTGCTAAGCGTTTTTCACGCATTTCAAATGTTTTCATGTTCATGCAAACACACTCCTATAATTTATATATGATGATAAAAGCATTATTTTTTATGTAAAATTGCCTAAAACACTTTCTAAACTTACATTTCTAAAAAATCACCACATCATCTTAAAGATATATTATTATTCAACACACTTCGTGTTGTTCTGAATCAAAAAAAATTGTTTGAACTGTAACACCATAAAAATTCGCTAATTTTATTTTTATATTATCTCGTGGGATTCTCTGTCCATTTTCATACATCTGCAATGTACTAATACTGATTCCGACTGCTTTTGCCACCTCTTCTCTAGATCTCCCATTTCTTAAATTAATTAGATTTTCAGCTACTCTTTCATAATTCATACATTCTCACCCCTAAAACCACATTTCGTGTTGTTAATTAAAATATAAACCGCACAAAATGTGTTGTCAATAGATTTCAATTATCAATTTTTAAAAGTTTTAATATATTAACACATATTGTGTTAATATATTATCAGGTGATAGAATGAAAACGTTTGGAAATATAATTCGTGATTTAAGAAAACAAAAAGGAATTACGCAAAAAGAACTGGCTCAATCCCTTCAACTTAGTGAAAGTACAATTGGTATGTATGAACGTAATGAACGTCAACCTGATTACAATACCTTGATACGTATAGCAGATTACTTTAAAGTATCTACTGATTTTCTTCTAGGGAGAGATTTTGATGTTGAAAGGAAAAGAAATGATTCAGAACTAGATCAATGGTTAAATGATATAAAACTTGCTCCATCCCAAAAACGTGAAGAATTAAAACGTTTTTGGAAATTTATAATGCAGGAAGAAAAGTAATAAAATACCCCCCCACCTTTACAGTGTGGAGGTCTTGAGTTCGAGCCCTTTCCGGGCCATATATTACGGTAAAATGGCGTTCTATTCAAAGTTAGAGCGCTTATTTTTGTCCGATAATTTACTCATTGATTTAGCCTAAATATTTGCGTTACGCCGTCAAACTGTATGAAATGGAAGCCTCCTATTTTATACATTCAACGTAAATCATAGATTTAATAATACTGGGGTTTAGTCTGCCTTTAGACATGAGAGTGTTAACTAGTGAGTATTAATACACACGAGCATTTAGTGCGTAATATCTACTAGAAAAGAACGCCTTACACCACTTCGCAAAACTATCTCTTCCATAATATCTGATTTTTTTAAAGTATAATCGATAAAAACTACTTTTATTTGCATGTATTCGACTCTTTTTATTTATAAATACGAAGGAGCATTATAAAGTTTGCTTATCCATCTCATTTATTTCTCTAATTCCTATAAATAAACAAAAAGGGAAAAAATAATTGATAACAGATTAAAATGTAAAGTAATAATAAAATTATTTAATTTTATTATTAAAAATATAAGAGCCTTGCTACATTTTATTGTAGTAAGGCTCTTTAAAGTTGTTTAATTTCTATTCATTTAAATACATTTAAACTCAAAGTTCAATAATATAGTTGTTTAATCTTGTTCAACTAAAGCACCTGTTTGTTAAACAAGGGGCGCTTTAATTATAGAGCCGTTGACTTTTTAAACAAAGGTATGTAACCTCCACTAGGTCCATAAGCAACCCCAATCTTTTCCCATCCGTATTTTTCATAATATTCTTTAAGATCTGAAGTAAGATAAAGAAATTTGTAACCTCTTTTTGCCGCTTCTAGAAGTCCATGATTCAACATTTTTTCTCCTAGAGAGTTGCCCCTAAATTTTTCATCTACAAACAAACATGCTAGCCAGGGGCTCAAATCCTGACGACTATTTAGATCATTACGAATTAATGCATAAATTCCGATAATCTTATCATCTACTTTTGCAACGTAAAAACTGGGTATGTCATTTGGATTATTTAAAGCATTAATCATACAATCTTCATAAAAAGCACGCCCTCCTTCTTCACCCCATTCTTTCCAGAAAACATCTATAGCCTTATTAAATAAGTGATCCTTCTTTAGTAATTGAATTATTTCCATAAAGCTATCATCCCCAGAGTATTATTTAATAATTGTAGAACAAAACAAAATTAATATTTTTCAATTATCTATATTTTATCTATGTAATCAGCTATAATTTCCTCACCCTAGAAATATAGAGTTTTAAATATTTATTCTCTTAATTTATAAAAATTCCTTCTTAACCGAACCTGCCTCGTTAGTGACATAGGCAATGGTTTTCATTTTTAAACAACTTTATTATTTTTTAAATGACTTTATTCTCAATTTAACAACTTTATTGTCATTAAACATAAAACATGTGAGATAGCTTGAAATTTACATTTGTTTTATAGTTAAAATATTTATCCATTTTTAATGAACCACTTTTTCCAATCTCTAATGCTTTTTCAAAATTCATCTTAATCCATAATAAGTTGTTTAATATGGAATTGCTATCTTCTTCTATCTTTAGATAGTCTTCACCATGTTTAAGTATACGATCATCGTTTCGGTGATTCGTTGAAACTAAGATACACCCTGTCGCCATTGCATCAGCTGCAGCAGTAGTTGGAAATCCATCAATAGCAAAATTATCTTTTGTACTACAACAGATAAAAATATGAGATTGTTCATATAAGTGTTTTAGTTTTTCGAAATCTAATATGCCCCAAAAAGTATAATTCTTGTTTGTTAATAGATGTAAACTATCTTCCCAGTTTCCTACAATATGTAAATGAAATTGATCATCAAGCTTATTAAACGCTTGCGCTAATAAAGGAAATCCTTTTCTTTCTGCATTGTGAGCCACAAATATTATCTGTATTGGCTTAGAAATAACCTTTTGATTGTAATGATAAAAATCTGTATTAATCACTCCTGGAACATAAATACTATTTGGGATAGTATTTAATACTTCATTTGCATTAGAGAATACTGTTTTACAATGTTTAGATACTATATTTAAAAATTCCACAGAAGTATAAGGATCTAATCCCCCTCCTGGATATACTGTAGTGTGAAGTTCAATATGATTTTCCATTAAAAAAGTCGCTATATCAAGTTTCGGATTTGCTCCTGGCATTTGTGTTCCGTCAGGAAGATAACAAATACCTAATAAACTCAACACGAAATTTAAAAAAACACAATATATATCGGTAATTCCTTCTTCTTTCGCTATCTTATTAAATAATTGAAAATCATAAACTTTGGTCGGGAAATCATCTGTATATACCTCAGTAGCAAAGTAAAGAGTATCGGGTCGTTCTTTATAGATTTGGTAATTCTCCCAATAACGAAATCCACTTAACTTCCAAGGGAATTTGGTATCAATTACCGCAAGGCGTCTTTGAGATTTATTCTTCATTTTTAACCACTCACTTCCATCTTCTCTCTTGCAACCGCAAATAAAATTGTTTCTTGAGCATTGATAGTATAGTGGCCTAAATAAAATTGATATCCCAAATTTAATTCATTAATAAATTTCATAACATTAACAAAATCACTGATTTGATGATAAATCGCAATAGCAAGCGTAGGGCGGAATGTAGTTATAGAATGGATAGCGCCTTTTAACGCATTCATTTCAGCACCTTCAATATCCATTTTAATAAAATCCAATTTATGAATTTTTTGTTCTATTACCAAATTATCTATGGTGATAGTACTCACTTTATCTGTAACACCTGATTCTTCAGAAAATGAAACAAAACTTGCAGCCCCTTGATCTTTATAATATAGCGAAGTATTTGAATCATTCCAAAGAGGGTGTTTAACAATTGTAATATGCTTTTGAAGTGTTTCATTTAAATTGATGTTTTTCGACATAATTTCTAAATTGCTTGGTATAAATTCAATTGTATAAACATGGCCCGTTTCTCCTACTTCATGAGCGAAATAAAGCGCAGTATCCCCAAAACATCCACCTGCGTCTATAACAATGTCTCCTTCTTTTGCTTTTATTACGGGTGAAATTTTATTGTATTCATACTGCTTATCTAAAAAAGTCGCACTAATTCCCATCGAAACATAAAACAACTGCAAATTATACTTTAAAGGCGTTAAATCAAACAATTGTAGCGTCCAGTTATGATAATTAGTTTGAAGTGTTTCTGTAGAATGGATGAGGTTTTGAATAGATTTTCTTTGATTCCAATAATCAAGAGTATTTAAAGGCAACTTGACTTTATGATTTCCTAATAATCGAAATGCCAGGAGTTCGATTAATAACTCTTTGGAAAAGGGGTCGCTCAAATTGAAGTATAGTTCTTCAAGTCCTTGTAAGTGCTTCAAAATTTCTTCTTTTTCATTCTGGATATTTACAACAATTGAATCTATGGAGGGACGTACATGCATAAGTTCAAATAACTCTATATCGATATTATAGTAATAATGGTTCTTTAAGCAATTAAGAAGTTCCATTATAAGTGTATCTAAAAATCCAGAAGTAGACTCCATATTATCATTATTGTTAATCTGGATTGCACGTTCTGCTAAAAACAATAATTGATTTGCTTTGTTGGATAAATCAATATTGTTAGTCATTTTCATGACATAGGATAAATATTTTGCTGCTAAATATAGTCGCCCACTGGAGTAATAAATCTCACCTATCTTTAATAATGTCTCAGGATCATTTATATTTGCAATTAAAAGTTTTTTCAACTCTAACTCCAGTAAATTTGTTTCATGTTCCATTTTTTAAGTTACCACCCTTCTTTTAACGTAAATTATGTTTTACTTTTTCCAGATACTTAAATATGTGTAAATTGAATTCACTTCTTATGGCTGTTGTTATTTGAGACACCGTTATAAGATATTATCTGCAACTAAAAAATAGAAGCTTAAATTACAGAAATTTATATCATCTCGCTAGAAAGAACGTCTGTACAAAGGTAAATTTCAACTCTTTACATATCAAAATAAATTCGAGTAACAAACAATTTTTTGTTACTCGAATGTTATAAGATGATACGATCGAGAAATTTATAAAAAAGCACCCTCCTTTTCTATTTAGCCTATATAGAAAAAATAACGTTTTTTACTTTGTAATAATGGAAATGTTTAAGAGGATAGCAAATATATTATAGCTCTCTAGATAACAAAAAAGACTACATATAAACTTGCCAGAAATTAAAGCCTAACCTTGCCGGAAATCACATGTTATTAAGAAGATTGCGTTGATTATTTAAACGAAAAGGAAACATAACTTTGCCTCAAGTACAAAAATACTAATAGTCTATCTCAAATCTTTAAAATTAGATAGAAGCACCACCACTGCCTATCAACTGAATGTTTTGAAAGTACCTCCAAACTTTATCGACATTTAGTTACTTATGTAGATAAAGCTCATTTTGTACATCTAGTAGTTTATTTTTTAATCTATGTCGGACTTTTACTTGAATATAAATTAAATAAGTCACATTCATTAAAAAAACTCTGATTTCCATAATGTATATGAAATCAGAGCGTTTTTTCGGTAGATCAAACTTCAATATTTTCAATAGGTCTTTTTTTAAAATACAAATGGCCAAATACATGAAAAAACTCCGCTTTTAATGTCTTCCCTTATTTGCTAAATAGAGGTGCTATTTTATCAATGCGATTTGTCCAAATTCCACCTGTATAATCATCTGGAAGACGTTTTATATCTTCATATGAGTCAAATCCACTTGAAAATCCAAGTCCATTTCCTCCTACAATGATAATTCGCGTATCTGCTTTATCCATTCGATTAAGAAAACGATTAGGCCATCCCCAAAGCAAAGGAGCTACTTTATCTGGTATATGTAACTCTCCATGCTTCATGCTTGAAGGTATGTAACCAGTCCACCCTAACGCCATATAAGTAAGAAGATCCTTTTTCATGGTTGCTTTTGACATCGTTCGTAAACTAGGGATGTGCTCTCTTATCACAGCAATCGGCTTATCACCACCATATACTGTTAGTTGATGAAGGCGTTTCGCTGGTAGTTTCTTGAGGTAAGTAGCCAATTGGATTCCTTCATTTTCATCATCACTTTTAATATGAATAAGAAAAGAACGATCTGGAAAATGGTTAAGTACTTCATCAAGTGTTGGCATAAGATTAATCCCTTTTCCACGAAACGGGAATGTTTTTCCCCCGTCAGCTGTATACCCATAACCAATATCAAGTGCTTGTAATTCTTTTGTTGTAAAATCTCTAGTAACACCTTTACCATTAGTACGGCAATCAAGAGTCCAATCATGAAAAATAACAAAATTATTATCTTTAGTTGGTTGAACATCAAACTCTACTAGGTCAGCTCCAGCTTTAAATGCCGCTTCCATAGATGGAATTGTATTTTCTAAATAAGAATGTTCAGGTTCATGTATACGTTCTGCTGTACACGTATCCCCCTCAATTCCCTCCATGCTAAATGTTTGCGAAAGTCCTCGATGAGCAAGAAGAAGAGGATTTCCCTCGTCCCTCTTCGCAAAAAAAGAACTGTTATTTACATAAACAAGTACGAAAAGAATAAAAATTATCCAAGTCGTTTTACGTTTAAGTAACTTTTTTATTTTATTCATTGTATTCTCCTCTTAAGTATTAGTTAAAATGATTTAAACAATATCCGGCATTTAAATACTTTTAAATTCTATAGCTTATCTTATTCCTTTGCAATGGAGATTATAAACAATTGCATGTTGCTATTTTTATATAAAGCAGGAGCGATACAAAGGTATTTTTTAACTATTATGTAGTATCATTTTTAAGAAATTATGTCTACTTTAAGGCTATCTTAGTGGCGATGGACATGTAGTGCTCTCAATAATAAGTTTTCTTCCACAAACAAAAAGAACCATAACCTTACCGAAACGGCAAATTTATGGTTTAAATCACAATTTTATCCGCACAATTCTTTAACTTTTTGCAACCTACTAGTAATCTTATAATATCCCCTTACACACACATGTTTTTGTTTATTTTTTTGAGATAATTTGCAGCGAAATCTTTTAAAGACTCAGGAATTAATGTTTTTTAAAAATTCATTTTCTAATTCTACTATCTTTCTTTTACGAGCTTTTATTTTTCTTACGGGCACCCCGACATACACATACCAATCATCTAAACTTTCTTTTACCATACTCATCGCGCCAACTGCCGCTCCTTCTCCTATTACTACATTTGGAAAGATAATAGAATACGCACCAACAATGGCATGCTTTCTCAAGATAACTTTTCCAGCTTTTATATTTTTATATTGATGTGGAACAGTCGGTCCCATTAATGTATTTCCGCTAAAATCATCAATTGCTGCATATACAATTGTTTTTGATGAAATATTTGCAAAATCATGCATTTCAATCCCCATTTCTCCTCCATATAACGCTGTATATGCCGCTATATGCGAATAACTTCCAATTTTAATTTTGCCACTTAAAATGCAAAAGTCATCGATTCTTACATTATTTCCAACAGATATAGCACCTGGATTATATATACTGGTTTTTTTACTTATTAATACATTTTCCCCGACAGATAGAAAGCCAATTTCACTCAACTCTTCTTGACTATAAAAACTATTCATCTGTGGACACCACCTTCTGCATTAAACACATTATTATTTGCTCCACGATTTCTTTCGTCATTCCTTCCCATAAAGGTAGACTAATTATTCGTTTTGCTATTTTATTTGTATTTGTTAAATCTGTAGACTTGTAGTTTTTAAAGAAATCTTGTTGGTGACAAGATGGTGAAAAATATGATCTAGCTTCTATCTTTTGCTTTTTCAACACTTCTATTACTTGCATATTGTTAATTTTTTCTGGACAGAGAATAGGCATAAATTGATGAATAACTGCTTCTGTCTTTTGAACTTGCCAACCTTTTTTCATTAATCCCGTACTTTGTAATAACTGTTTATACCATTCAGAGATACGATTTCGTTCTTTCATTTTTTGATTCCATGTATTTATCGTTGCAATCCCAATAGCTGCTGCATATTCAGTCATTTTACAGTTAAACCCCATCATCAAACATTCACGATTATGATCAAATCCAAAATTCCCCATTCTTTTAATTTGATTTATCTCTTCCTCATTATGGCTATATATCATACCACCTTCACCAATTCCAAAAGGCTTTGTTGCATGAAAGCTATATACAATCATACCACTAAAATTCTGACCGTAATGTATACCCTCATGCATTAATCCAAACCCTGGTGCCGCATCAACAACAACCGGAACACCCTTGTTCTCTAATTCTTCATAATCTTTCAAGTCCATCCATGATCCGAATGTTGCATATGGAACAACAACTGCAACCTCTTCTTTTAATTCATCAATCGTATCCAAAAGTACCGTTTTATCCATACACCAATCATTTAATGAAATATCAATAAAATAAGGCTCCAAGCCACACCAAATAGCTGCCAACGGAGTAGCAGGGAATGTAAAACTAGGCATAAGAGCATATTTTCCTTTTTTTCTTTTCTTAAGTTGAATTGCCGCCATTAACCCTAGCGTTGCGTTTGCTACTGTTGTAACAGCTCCCCTGTTCTGAAAAAATTCCGACATAATCGTTTCTTCAAAACGTTGATTCATAGGTCCATAATTTGTATATATGTTGGATATATCAATTCGCTCTAATTCATCTAAGTACTCGTTTACAGGTATAATTGACGCACGTAAAAAAGGAATATTCTCCATATTTATCTATTCCTTTCTATCATTTTCGGACAATATAGAGCATATCGGTTTCAGATAATCCGAATTTCCTAGCAATTTCTATTCCTTGTTTCTCAGCTATGTTATACAATTCCACCTTAAATCCCACATCTGTTAATCGTTGAATAAATCCCGATCGATTATAAATCCTAACATGATCTTCTTGACCAAAGGCTATTTTTCTCAATAATGGCGTTACAATAGATTTATCCTCTATAATAAAATCTACATTCATTACGATTGGCACTTGAATAATTCCCCATCCATTTGGCTTTAATACCCTATATAATTCTCGCATTGCTTTTTCATCGTCAGGCACGTGTTCTAATACATGACTACATAAAATAACATCAAAGGTATTATTTTCGTATGCAATTCTCGTAATATCAATTTCCTCCATTAAAGAATCCTTTGGTTCTAAATCCCCACATATATAAGTAATGTTTTTAAACTGGTTAAGCCATCCTCTTACCTTCACTTCAGGTGCAATATGAAGCATAGTATAATTCCTACTTAACAAATCCGTTTCTATTTCAATGTACGCACGATACAACCTGTCACGATCCATCGAATAGCAAACTGGACAGATACCTGTATCTTTATTCCACATCTCAAATTGATATTTTAGAAAATCATAATGTGCTGGCCAAGGGGAAAATTTTTCAAATTGTTGATTGCAATATTGGCAATAACAAATATCTTTCTCGAATATATGAGTAACTAGTTTATTTAACCCGCTTTTTATCTTTTCATTATAAATTTGATTTAGTTCTCCACTTCTTACTGCATCCTTCAGTATAAATCCTGCATTCTCCAAACAATAAGATAAGCTCTCTTTATAATCTTGTTCAGCATTTAAAAAACCACTATTATGTGCATCTGTAATTAATTCAATCCATTCTTCAATTGTCATTAATATAAAGTGCATTTGTTTTTGATTCTGTCCACTATGTTGTCTAAAGTAGCTAAGAGGTTCCTGTATATAAACTACTTTCCCTTTCCTCATCATATCTAACCAAGTTGCAATGTCATTAATGGAAGAATACGCTTTTCCCTTAAAATAACCAAATTTCCCTCCAAAAAAATTGCGATTAAACAAAACCGTTGTCGGTTCTCCAACTACGTTTTTCAAGTTTTTCAACATATAATTCCCTAGTGTTTCCCCTTCAAAAATTGTAGTTTCTGTAGCAATTTTCACATTCAATGTTGAGGGTGGTAATATCTCTCCATTCTCATCAATCAGTTCACGGTACGACGTCACAAATGCAATGTTTTCTAATTCAAAAAAGTATTTCATCATTCTCTCAATCTTTTCAAGATGAAATAAATCATCATCTAATAAAAAATTTATATATTCACCAGTAGCAAGCTCTATACATTGATTAAAATTTTCAGCCACCAATGGATTTTCATTTTTAACATATGTTATACACTCATATTCTTTTAAGTATGGTTGGATCATTGCTTTTACTTCATCATTTGTACTATCGTCAGAAATAATAATTTCAATATTTTCATAGGTTTGATTCAAAGCACTTTTGAGGGCTAATTCTAAGTAATGAGGTCTATTGTAGGCAGGAATTAGTATACTGACTTTTGGAAGGTGCGAGTTGATATTCATACGCTGTTTTTTCTTTTCTATATTTATTTTCTTTAGCTTGATTTGTTGGTAATAGTCCAATGAATATAGTATGGATGATGGAACAATTCTTCTTGCATAGTCTAGAAAATTAGTAATAGCTTTGTCTAACTCCTCTTCGGAAGATAAGAAACCATATTTTTCTCCAGCTATAATAATACTATGCGAAAAATCTTCTAACCCATCCATCATTTTATTAGATTCATTTAACTGCTGATTTGAATGTAATCGAAAGTAACTGAGGGTCTCCGCTATATATACTGCTTTCCCTTTACTCAGTAAGGATAACCATGAAGCTACATCTACGTTGCAAAGATACCGCCTTTTATCAAACACACCATACGGTTCTGTTAAATCACTTTTACGAAATAAAACCGTTGTCGGTTCTCCTATATAATTCTTTTGATTCATAATCACCATATTTCCTAATTGTGCCCCATCTATAATCGTATCTGTATAAAATAAACGCATCGTTGAATAAACATCTGGCAATAGGTTTCCTTCTGCATCCATTACTTGGCGATGGGATGTTACAAGCTTAATTTCATTATCTAGGTCATTTAAAAAGTATTTCATCATTTTTTCAATTTTATTTACATGAAATAAATCATCATCCATTAAGAAGTTTATATACTCACCTTTCGCTTTATGAAATAACATAAGTGAGTTCTCAAATTGTCCAAGAGTTGACCTATTCTTTATATAAATAATATTTGAATGATCATACAAGTACTTTTGTAACACTTTCTCTGTTTCGTCGTTTGTACTATCATCCCCTATTATAATTTCTATATTAGGATATGTTTGTTCTAATACACTACATAAAGCTTTTTCAAAGTAGTGTGGACGATTATACGTAGGAATTAATACACTTACTAAAGGCGTTTGATTTATTTCCTTTTCATTTGTACCATTTTCCATTCTATTCCTCCGCTTTTTTATTTATTTTCACTTTTGAAATATACATGCTACTACAAATGTACTTATTAAGACGAACTAGATCTGAAAGGTGTTTCGAAAACCAAATAAATAGCTTTAAAAATAGCATCTATATTGGCATAGTGTAGACTAAACCTTGATACCTTTTTTCGTCCCATTCTATTTATTTGTAAAATACGGCATTCTTTTTTCAATAAATGCCTTTACCCCCTCCTTCACATCTTCTGTTTGAAATACTTTTCCAAAGTAACGCGCTTCAATCTCAAGCCCTTCTTGTAAAGGTACTGTTGCACCTTCGCGAATTGCCAACTTCATATAGGCGAGAGCTGGAAGAGAAAATGTACTTATATCCCTTGCAATCTCTTTTGCTTTATTTAACGCCTCTCCTCGAGGAGTAATGTAGTTAACCAAGCCTATTTCTTTTGCTTCTTTTGCTGTAATCGATTTCCCTGTGAACATCATCTCTTTTGCTTTCCCTTCTCCAATTAATCTAGGTAAGCGTTGGGTTCCTCCAGCCCCAGGAAATAAACCTAACGTAATTTCCGGTAATCCAATTAAAGATTGTTCTTCTATTATCCTTAAGTCACAAGCAAGTGCTAATTCACATCCACCACCTAGTGCTAACCCATTAACAGCCGCTATAGTCGGTTTAGGCAGATTCTCTAGTTGATTAAGTGGCTGTTGCAATTCTAATGATTTCATCTCAGCATATTTTTCACCTTTACCCATCCAATCTGGAAATTCTTTTATATTCCCTCCCGCTACAAAGGCCTTTTCTCCACTTCCAGTTATAATTACGACTGAAATATCATTATCAATTTCTATTTCCTCTAATACATCTACTAATTGTTGAACTACTTCTAAACTTAAAGTGTTGACTGGTGGATTTTGAATTGTAACGATTGCAATACTTCCTTTTTTATTACAAGTTACTACTCGTTCATTCTTCATAAAAAGTCCCCTTTTAAACTCCCTAATTTTTCACAACACCAAGCTTCTTCACTTAACTCACCATCAGCCTAAATTTCCGAATATGGTTCCGTTTTTAGAAATTCATCAATTTATTGTATGAACTGTAGAAGCATAAAATGAGCAATCCTTTCTTGGCACCATTTTTTAATCTCAACATATTTTTAAATTGTTCTTTTACTATATAAATTAGCTTCATGTTTCTTTGTTTTCCGTTACACAGTTTCTGAAGCTGGGATGAATCGTAGGAAAAATGAGATAAAGAGACTGATGCATCAGATACATTAAAGATGAACAATTTCAGAAAGATAGCATTTTAGTAACCACGTGTTTTTAAACCTTTCTTAACTATCAGTACCACCGATTTAGACAACTACCTATTTATGAATAGACAATCATCTAATTTATGTTAAATTCAATAAACTGTATGGAAACGAATATCAAAACAAGGAGTGAAACGTATGTTTCGTCGTCCAACTTGTATGCAAGCTTGTTTAGATAGTGGGCATGATTACGAGTATTGCCGTATATGGTGTGAACCTATTTACATGGTTCCTACTTATTCCTACTCAGTACAACCATCGTATACAGCACCTATAGTAACACCTTATAGTTCACAGCAATATCAGACTTATGCCTTTGGACAACAAACCGACACGCGTTGGGAATGTTACCGTCAATGTATAAGAAGTGGCGGAAGTGCTGCAAGTTGTTGTTATTATTGCGAACTGTGCTAACAACAACTCTTAATTATGTGGAGTCCCACAACTGTAGTGCACAAACAGATTACAAATCATGAAAAGCATCCGTCATAATTTTAAGGAAACTAGCGATTTGCACTCCGATCTCTCGTTATTTCCATCTTTCTTCGTAACCATTCTTTTATAGGACTTGATCGGTGTAATAATAAAGAGATTCCTCAATTACTTGCTCCCCACTGTACACTTAACTATCACTTCCTTTAGATGACATATCATTTTTTCGTATTTTGTTTCGACTTGGATTTTTCCTGTGGTTTGTTTATCTACCTCTCTCAAAAATGACAATCTCTCGCTTTTTCACAATATTTTTATGACCTTTAACCTCTACACCCTATATGAAACAAGACTCACTCAGCTTGCGCAGAAATCATGAATTTTTTACTCATACTTACTAAGTCGCATGAGCTATCATACCTGCGTACACTTTCCAATAAAATTATCGTTTATACTAACTAAGCCGTACAAGATGTCCTTTCCACTCATTTTCCATGTAAATATACGCAATAAAAGCACGTATATAGGCCACACGTGCTTTATTCCTTCTATATAAAGTTGATGTCGTCGTTTTCCATCTTGCCTTGCCGAAGTTATTTTTGTTGGCTCCTAATTGCTGCTAGGTAAATTTTGCTCTTCCATTACCTCTTCAATAAATTCAATAGGGCTCCTCTCATTTATATTTCACATTCAAAACTAAATAACAATCATTCCGTACATTCAGCACCTCCATTATAATTTTTAAAAAATATAATATGAGAAGTTTAGTTTCTGATTGTCTTTTTTACGCTAGTGTACAGAGATTTCCGAACGTGAGAATGATCTAACAGCACACTAAACACTTGAACAGGTTAGCTAAGCCAATTTCTATAAAATTAAGTATCATAACGTATAACATTTCCTTGTTTGCGTTGTTAAGAATCTAGGTGTGAAAGGTTAATGTTTTGATTCTTTATGGACAATTTTCTTAAAGTTATATATCTACATACGATATTGAGATTATTTTTAACTATAAGGAAGTGATACTATGGCTTGGCGTTCTTTTCAATCTTTTAACTTTCCAGATAGATTTATTCGTCACCAAAACTTTCTTGGTGAACTTACTCCAATCCAGGAGAATAGCAATTTAGATAGAATGGATGCTACGTTTAATTTGGAATGGGTAGATGAAAGTAGAAATTTAGTAAGATTCCGTTCCTATAATTATCCGAATTCTTTCTTACGACATCAAGATTTCCGTATTAAACTTCATGCAGAGAATCCAGCAGACCCACTAATGCAAGCAGACTCAACGTTTGTTATAGAACCAGGACTTGCATATCCGTATGGTTGGGAATTTGTATCATTTCGTTGTACCAATCCCAATCTTTCTAACTGGTACATTCGTCACGCAAATTTTCATCTTTATATCTCTTCCATAAATCCAAATGATGAATTAGGCCGTAAAGATGCTACGTTTAGGATAACTAACCCAGCAATTTTATGGCCGAGATAGCGTGATATACAGCCATAAAAAACTTTATAAAAATATATAATGATAATTTGCAGTTTTTTGTATAAATCAGTAATTACTTTAAGGATTTATTTGAGATCACCATTTCCAAAAACAAGAGCGTACGTTTAGACATAAATTAACCGGTTCCCTGTAAGATAAAGAACCGGCTATCTATTTAATGTTGTTTTGATGGGATTTTTGTCTTGTAATGGTGGTGATTATTTGTTTGGTTACCATGTCTCTCTTGGTTGTTAGGCGTAATTTCATCAGCAAATTCCATATTTGCTAAATTTACTTTGGATGGAATAAATGATCTTGTTTTATTTTGAAAACCTTGAAACGTATGTTTTATAGGTTTCATCATGCTTGAATTACGTGTTGCTAATACACCTAAAACGGTTCCTAACCCTAGTAAAGAAACCCAAATCCATCCTTTATTGTTCTTCTTTTTATTTCCGAATAACTCAAACATTTGTTGAGTTATTTTTTTTGAATTGAATGATGACATCAAAAAATTAAGGATATTCATTTTTGTCCCCCCTGAAAAAAATCGTAAAAAGAAACACTCGTTTCAATTTCACATATTTTATGATGCGCTATTTTATAGGGATTTATGATGCCAACTTATACTAATAGTTCTTGATTTTTAAAACAGAACTTCCTAATATTACTCAAGTGGTTTTTACTGAAATACAAAAAATAATTTTATAAAAAAATCAAAAAGGAACTGAAAAGTTATGTATTATTAGATTGGAAATTTATCAATTCTTTTTCAATTGTCGGTTATGTAATGCCGAAAGGGTGAGTAACGCAAGAATCGATCCTACTAAGGCAAGTGACATATCCCATTGTGCATCCCATATATCGCCTTGCATACCTAAAAAGTCTTTTGCTGTTGTTCCTCCCTTTGCTATTTTAAAAGCTAACCATTCGATGATTTCGTATAGTGCAGCAATAGCAAGCGAAACACTTATACAAATCGTAACTAACCAAGGACCTTCGGTGAGTTGCGTTTTCCGTAATAATATTTCTCTTATCACAATTGTAAACAAGCCTTTCATCAAATGTCCAAATCGATCATAGTGATTTCGATTTAAATCAAAGACATCTTTTATCCAATTAAAAAGAGGAACCTTTGAGTATGTGTAATGACCGCCGATGAACATTATGATGGCTAGTATTGCAATAATGATATAAGAGAGAGTAGTAAAGCGAAACTTATTGTATATTGCAATTATAATGATTAGACCGAGAACGGCAGGAATAGCTTCCGCTGCCCATGACGAGTATCTTGCAGGCTTAATAACAGACCATATAAAAACTGCAGTAACAATTAATAATAAAAACAGATGAATCATTTTACTTTTGTCTCTTATCACTTTTTTCACTCCTATTGAAAGGCTTTCTGCTTAAAGTATTTGAAAAAATACAGTTTCGTATACAAAGTACTTGGCACTGTTTGCCTTATTTTACACTTAAGAACAGCTCTTTTAATGGGAAAAGTGTTTTTGTCTAGTAAATATTCACATTGAAAATAGACATATTTACAATCTTCGTCAAATGCTCTAAAAGGTGTAGCTCTATATCAATGTCAAGTTAATAATGCCAAGAGAATATAGGGGCGTGCGCTTTCTATAAATTTTTGTGACTAAACTAAAAATGTACATAACCAGTAAGAGGAGCATTATCAAGTTAAACATGTTCAATTGGTAACTATATATTATTTACCTATTTAAATGGAGTAGAATAATAAGAAAGGGCATGCACACTACATATTTCTCTTTCGTGAGGGAATGGTATGTATATAACAATTCAAAAATAAAGGAGAGCATCTGCATGAATTATAAGATGTTTAGGGCTATCAATCGTCTAGCTGGTCGTAACTCAACATTGGATACATTTATGATATTCATTTCACAAAAGACTCGATTGCTGTACATTTTCTTATTAGCCTTAATGTGGTTTAGAAACAATTCCTACAAAAAAATTATTTTATTTGCAGGGGTATCAGTAGGATTCGCATTATTTATAAACCGCTTTATCCAGCTCTTTTATTTTAAACCTCGTCCATTTGTTATACATCGTGTGCGTTTACTTATCCCATCAAAGAATAATTCCTCATTTCCTAGTAAACATACAGTCTTAGCATTTGCCTTATCGACCTCCGTCTTACTTCGTGAACGTTTATTTGGCTCAATCATGTGGTTCTTAGCAATTTTGACAGGTTTTTCACGTATCTGGCTAGGGCATCATTATCCATTTGATATCATAGGAAGTGCCTTCATAGGAATCTTAACCAGTATAGCTATTGGCAATACTACATATTTATTTAATTCTTTTGTTACCTGGATTATAAATGTATATAGAAAATTAATTTTTGGGGATTTGAAACATTCCTGACGATATCTTTGATAAATCACAGCACATAATTTTGCACATTTTTTACTAAAGTTACTCTTCTTTGAAATACATTTTGCCGTAAACTCACAAATATCTAGGAAATCCCTTAATAATTGAATTTGATTCTGATTCGATATAAAGGAAAAAGTGTCAAAAAATGTTAGCATATTCTTTTTCTTTAAGTAGAAAATAATAGCATAAATATTTCTCTGAAAGGAGCAATAATCAATTGAAGAAAAGAAAATATTTACTTGCTATCATGTCTACTATTTTATCTGTAGGTTTCTTGTGCGGTTGCAATGGCGTTGATGAGAATGAGCCAGATCCAACTGAAGAGCCTTCTGAAGAAATTCAAGAAAAGAATAATCAATAACAGGTTAATGTAAAGATTATCATTGGCTTAGAGCGGATTCTTACATTTAGGAGAACCTAATTGAAGTAGAACAATATAGAGTAATCCAATAGAATAAAACAAGAAAAAATACCTCTTATACCCTATTTTATTAGATATGGTACAAGAGGTGTTTTCTGTTTATGGGTACATTTCACAAATTTATACAGTTACTTCTTATTTCCTAATAATTGTCACTGTAACCAGGCCACTTGCCTTTTCAAAATACTCATGCTAAGCATCCTGATTTTAAAACAAAAAGTTTACTTTCTACATAAACTAATCCCGTAACCAACTAGGGAATCAAAATCTAACCGTTGTCTTCATTAGTCAAATAACCGTAATTAAAACTAGCTCCCTGTTTACTTATTATTGAGTAATAAGAATACTTAAGTAGTTTGAAGTAAATATTATAACTGTTACAAATCAAAAGGAGGTCATTATAATGAACAAACAAAGAGCACAAGAGATTGCCGCTTCGCCAGTCATGGCTAACGTAACGTATAATGGAGTTCCAATTTATATTCAAAATGTGACTGAAAATAATGAAACAGCTAGAATTTATCCTCTTAATGAACCAAATAATGAACAAGAAATTCCTTTATCCAACTTAATAGAGCATTAATTGGTTACATGCTACCTCAATAAATAATTACTCAAACATACAAACACCATTGTAAGTGGTGCTTGTATGTTTAAGTAATCTTATTTTCTATTTTCTTCTAGCTAATTAGGTTAATAAGGATAAAAAACATTTTTGATTGGTGGTTACAATCCTCTTTAATAAAGCAGCAAAAAAACTACCAAAATTATGGTAGCAATTACTACATAAATGACTTATTTAAATTAGTGATAACAATATACCTCCAACGGCACCAGTAAAAATGCAAAAACATGCCTCACTAGTTTAAGAGGTGCTCAAGCAAGTTTAAGTTCCCTTTCATTGAATTCAAAAGATGAAGAAGTAAAACGAGTTTGTCATGTATGTTAGAAATGGACAGCGTCACAGCTGATTTAAAGGATAGAGTTTCCGTATTAGAACGTGAAGAACCTTAATATAAATGGTTTTAAGTAGACTGGAGGAAATTACTATGTCTCACCAACCCGAATGGATGCTTGTCATTCTACGCTCTTTATTCATATTAATTATTTTATTTACTATCACAAAATGTTTAGGAAAAAGGCAAATCTCTCAACTTTCCTTTTTTGAGTACGTAGCTGGAATGACAATCGGTGGTATCGCCTCTCAAGTATCTACAGGGCTAGACCAAAAGTTTTTCCATGGTGTCTTTGCCATACTTATTTTCGCTTCGATACCTTTTTTTGTAGGAATTCTTTCCTTAAAAAACAAAGCCGCAAGAGATTTCTTTGAAGGCAAGTCCACAGTTTTAATAAAGGATGGCAAAATACTTGAGGATAATTTAAAGAAAGAAAAGTATACCAGTGATGAATTACTTGAACTTCTCAGAGGAAGTGGGGCCTTTAGTATATCCGAAGTAGAATTTGCCGTCTTAGAACCAAGCGGAGAATTAAATGTATTATTAAAGAAAGAATCTCAACCACTTACAGCAAAAGGTATTGGCTTGAAAATACCAAATAAAAAGGAACCACAAACTGTTATTATGGATGGAAATGTACTAGATGAACCTCTTTCAGCTAGTGGGCATAACCGCGCTTGGTTACATTCTGAACTAGAAAAACTCGGTGTTGTCATTGAAAATGTCTTTCTTGGTCAAGTTGATTCATACGGACAACTTACTATCGACATTTATAATGATAAACTCCAAATGCCTTCTCCTCAAAACAAACCTTTATTATTAGCATCTTTAAAAAAATGCCATGCTGATCTTGAGCTATTTTCTTTGGAAACGAAATCAAAAACGGCAAGTGAAATGTATAGTAAAAATGCACAGCAAATTGAAGCTATTTTAAACAAGGTAACCTACCTTCTAAAGGAATAAAAAAGGACGTTCTCACAAGCGTCCTTTTCTCAGAGTGTCGGAAAACCCTTTTGGGGTTTCCCAACACTCTGACATCTTTGTAGATTTTAGCGAATGAAAACAATAAATGAGGATGGATTTGGGCTTCTTTACTAGGATTAGGAACCGTTTTAGGTTTATTAGCAACGCGCGTAATTCAAATATGACAAGATCTAGCCAACAATCCTGGAAAGACTTCACCTTGAAGTAAATAGGTATTAGTCATTAACTTAATGAATTCAGACTGTTTAAGATAATTGTTTGGATTCTTTAATACCTTGAGAACTGAATCATTTTTAATTTCCTTACCGTCTTTATCTTCCACAACAATCTCAGCCAACATCATTTGATTACTTATATCTTGTAGTAATTCATAAACATCACTAGATTCCAAGATATTATCATCGCCTGCATATCTACCACCATATCGAACAGTATTATTAAAAATATCTTCGAACAAACCTCGCTTTTCAGCTTGTTTAAATAAAAAATTTGAAAATCTGTCCCTTAAACCCAATTTCCCACCGCCTTTCAATTAACGAACGTTTCCGGATCCGTTAAAGTAGCTTTGTTCATATTTTAAATTTAACCTTTGCTATGCATGTTAGACAATTATGCATGGACAATTTCCCAAAAAGTATACAGCTAAATATAATATTGTGGAAAACAAGATTAAGATAAGGAGTGATTGTCTTTGTACCGTCAGTATTGTTATAAAGTCCCTTATACCTATGCCCAATGTATGGCGGATTGCACACCTGGAGCTCCAGGTTTCGAATATGAATGTCGGCCTATATGTTGGCAGTATAAAACAAGACCTTGGTATCTACAATGTACAAGACCTACGGCATATACAACTTATGGCATGAACCAAGCTGTACCTTATAATCCACAGCCATCTTATTCTCCCTATTCCTATCCTGAAACGATGTACGTGGATTCGCATAGTACCCATTCCCCTTCAAATGATCCTTGTATGAAAGAATGCGCAAAAGGTGGAAGTAGTCCTTTAGATTGTTGCTATTACTGCGGATGGTGCTAACAGATATTCCTAGAACCCAAAAGAGCTTTTGGCATCAGGTAGGTATTGTATCATAATAAAAAAACCCATCTTATCTAAGTTGGGTTTCTTATTTTGACGAATATATAAATTTACATAAAAACGTTCTTCTCCTGATTTAGGTGCCCAGCACTTAAGAAGGACTTAAAAATACACGCTATTATAACGATTAGAGTTTTTTCTGTTACAACTCTAGAATTTCCATTTTCACATATACAGTTTGTTGAAAATTTCAGGATTTTTTTCGAATAATCTCTGTTAAATAACAATGTTAACATTCCATCAAAAAAAGGACCATTTTTGGTCCTTATAATTAATCCCTTCGACTTAGCCCTTAGACTCAAGAACTGAAAGGCGTGCCTCGAGATTAGCTAAATTTGCATGTAACTGAGCATTTTCTGCTATGAGTCTTTCATTTTTCTCGTTTAACCCTTGAATAGCTACCAAAGCTACCCCCTGTATGTCTATACTTGAAATATGTTTATTATCAGCTCCACTGAGCCCGAAGGTGTCATGGAAATCCTGAGCAGTCGGGCCAATGTGACGCTCACTGGCCGTGTCATCTTTGTAGTTCCAAGAATGGATTGGCATGCTTGCCAATTTATCAAGAATCTGGAGAGCGTTAACATCAGAGAAATTTTCCTTAGTGTTCTTGTCGCTGGTAAGCTTAACCCCCTTTCCATAGATGTCACCCTTCACTGTAAGGTACCCCCCTACAAAGAGGTCACCTCTTATATCGCCACCAGAGGTAGTAGAAAATGAACCATTATTTGAAATACTAAATACCTTACGATTTTGGTTAAGAGCTGCAAAAATATCTCCTAATCCATCCTGCCAGATTTCCACACATGGAATGCCTTGGCCGCCTTGACTGTCAACTAGAATTCTCCGGGTTTTCACTCCACCTGTAACGTCAACATTACCTTCAAACAGACCTGCTAATCTTCCGCCTTTTCCCCAGACACCAACTCCGTATTGACTAGTTCCCAGCACAGCAGAAGCATTTGGATGATTAACTGTATTGTTTGCCCAGACCCTACCCTTGATAATCTCAACATCACCTTCAAACAGACCTGCTAATCTTCCACCTTTTCCCCAGACACCAACTCCGTATTGACTAGTTCCGTACACACCAGAAGCATTTGGATGATTAACTGTATTGTTTGCCCCAAACTGCCGGTCCACCAGTACTATCTCCAAAAACCGCCGCAACATTTGGATCATTAGAAGTGCCATGCAAGTTAGCCATTTAAGCTCCTCCTTATGTGCCATTCCATTCAAAAAGATATTAGTAAAAACTTCATATTACAAATATATTTTGAATGCTATGTTTAAGAACTGAAAGCTCAATATACACTATGTTTATCCTTAACTTAGATAACAGTTTAATAAAAAAATCAACACTACTCTTTAACATCGCTTAATTTTAAAATAGAACTGGTCAAAAAATACCATTCGTGTTTTACCTATAAATTTCATCTAAATAATCATCATAATCATCTTTTGGAATAGCATCCTCCATCATATTTAATGTTTCTTTATGACCAATTAACATAGCCACGAAACCATCAATATGCTCCGTTGATTTACGCTTAGATGGTGTTTTTAAATTATTAATATTAGTTATTACTTTTGCATTGCTTGCACAAAAAATAAGTAAAGGATTGTCCGTTATGATCCGCTCCTAAAGTAATAGTATTTCAAAATCATCAAAAGGCTCATTCATATGTGTTGGATACTGTGGAACTTCCACACATTGAATCCCAAGCATTTCCCACTTTTCAACAAGTTTTTCAGCGAGTGCTGGATCATAATTTATTTGACGTAAATCAAAATATTCAAATACCTATTCCTTCTGATAGAAAGCTTGTAAAATTAAGCAGACTCATTCCAGCACCAGCTTCCTTTTGTTCCAAACTACTTGAAACAATGGTAGAGATAACTGTTTTTGTAAAAGAAAGCCCGCCAAAAACAAACATTACTATAATTGTTATGAGCCAAGGCGTTGTTTCTATATAAAGGGCGGCTACTAAGAAGCTTATAGAAAGAAATGCAACTCCAGTTGTTAATACAAATAGAGAACCTTTCTTATCAACAAGCACTCCCCCAATATAACCTAAAACAATAACACTCATGGCTCCAGGAAAAATAATCTCACTTCCAATTGTGGCAGTACTTAATTGGTAGACATCTCTCATCATAATATATAGGTGTAATATCACACCTTTTTAAAAATCAAACTTCACGTGCAGCATAACTTCCACCTATTCCTTTACGATAAAACATCATATTAAGGACTTATTCATACCATTATGTGTTATATTGTTAAATTTTTTAATCTATTTATATAAATTTCCCTTTCGATTGAATTAAAACTCTCAGCTCTTCAACAGTAACCAGTGGCTTACGATGAATCATACTATGACAATTAGGGCAAAGCATTGCTAAATCTTCAATTTTAGTCGTTTCATCATTTTTCATTTCAGATATTGGTTTTCTATGATGTGCCTCTATGAAATTCTTTCCTCTATCACCATAAACTTGTTCAAAGTCCATTCCGCAAGCCTCACAATAAAGCCTCCCGTGTACTTGGATAAAGCGTTCCTTAGCTTGTTTAACTAATTTATTATTACGTTCTCTATATCTGTGTAATCTAAATTTTTCTTTCCCTTCAGGAAAATCATCTTCTTCATCCACATGTGTATCAAGAGTTATTGTTTTAGCTTCTTCACTCAATCGTATTAGAACATTCTTAATAGGATTAAAATCTTCCATTTCTTTTTGTAACAGAGACAGAGCATCAGAAATATTTATTCCTTCAAAGATTCCTTTATGGTCATTCTTTATCCCAATATCATGTAGAATACCCATAGCTTGATAACCTTTGCTCTCCTTCGAATCTAAACCAAGGATATTTTCATCAATCCATCGGTGACTTTTCGCATTGAATAAGTACTCATATACAACAGAATCTCTTATTTCCTGTCCATAAAAACTATACTCTCGATTTCTTTTAACTGATTCTAACTTTGAAGTTGAAGCAACTTGAACAGAACCCATTCCTTCATATTCTTCCAAACTTGTAGAAAAAGAAACCTTATAGTATTTCTTATCTACCTTTTTAAAAATCATATACGGTACGTTATCATCAACTTTATTATCCTTTCTAAATTCTTCATATATATTAGGATACTTCATTTGAACATACTCGGTTAGTTTACTAGACCATAATAATTTTGTCCTAGCTTTTTCTCCCAACCCTTTTCTAATCGTAGCAAGATAGTCTTGATTCATAAACTCTAGAATTATTTGAAAGTTGCTATTTTCCTTCATTACATCTATCTCAAAAAAAGACCTTATATCAATAGGAATACCTGTTTCATTATTAATAAAAGAGGATTTATCCATTTTTTTCATAGTAATATTATTTGATTTTAAAGCCCATGAATGTTTACTTATTTCTTTTTCTTTTAAGGCTGAATTAACCCTACTATTTAGATTCATCATCATTCTCCTGTTCTTGATTATATTTAGAATCAAATAAGTCTTTAAGGTTTAAATAGAAGAGCGAGACTTGTCTCAATTCATATACTATCATAATATTATTAATAAGCTACAAACCCAATGATACCAAGGGTTTGATCTATTTTTATAATATTTTGCTGATACTTTCAAATCCCAATCTAACAAGTATGATGTAACGATACACAAACAAATAACAGGTACATTTTATTTTATTAAAATCAGGTTACAAAAAACGTTACATTTAAATTGTATATCAAGTGCTAATGAAATATTGATTCTATTAAAAACACTCTTAGCTTAGCCCCTTTAGCAAACAATTCTAGAGACTCCATTCTTCTCCTTATAATGAGCAGAGAGTTGAATCTGCACTATCCCGTAAGTCATGTCCTGCTTCGTAGAAACAAAAGTAAAGATAAAAAAAGACCTCCCTAAGGAAGTTCATTTTTAATTATATAGTGTTATTGACGGTTCAAGTATTTGTTCTTCACTTACTTTTCCTTGATAACTCTTAGAATTGAACCAGTTGCTATTAACATCGTACCTGCTACAAAGAATGACGCACTAAGTACAAAGAAACCTGTAAGTACATTTGTATTGATAATATAATTATACGCATCTCCGCCTACGTAGGCATATTTATTTGAATCGGTATATGTTTCAGAATTTTGATATCCTCCGAGTCTATCGAATCCTAAGAAAAGTAATACTGCTGAATGAATGTAAAAGATAATTCCCCAAATTGTCCATTTTTTTGTTTTCACGATAATTCTCCTTTTTGTGTCTGTTATTTATTAATTAATTCATTTATACAGTTTAATTGTTTTTTATTGGCATGTAAATCATATTAATCTCGACTTTCTTAGCCCCAACATCTATTCCTAGCTTTTCAACTTCTGATGTTAATTGATTCTTATTATCAACAAGGTTTAAAACCTCTTAGAACCCTGTCCTTCTATTGTCAAGTTTCTTTCGCTCAGTATCCATGCCTTCTTTAACCTTTCTCTTTATGTTTGTTAATTCATTCTCTTTATCATCAAGTTTCTTTTTCAGCTTCCACACTCTCATATTTCTTTCTCGGACACTCAACATTTCCATACCATGTGTCTGAACCAACCTATACCTATTCTCTTCACAAGTCCTCCTCCGATTGTGAAAATCCCCCCTCTAGATCAAAAAAGGAATGAGTCTCCTCATTCTCCTTACCGTTATACAGACAGCTAAGAACATAATTTTGTGGCCACAAATGGTCACAGTACTTACAATAATCATTACCATTTCAGTAGAATTTTGTTTATATAAATCAGTAAAAATGCATTTAAATCAACGTTCATCCCATAATTTAACTAGGAGAGCCTCTCCGGGGTCATAGTTGTAGAAACCGTGTCAAACTAATGTTTGATGCGGTTTTTATTTTCTGTTGACTTAACATTGACTTGACGCAGGGTGACGGTCGGCTGCAACGGTTAGTTATACGCCTCCCATTTCATTTTCAAAAACGAAATAGGAGGCGTTTTTTCTATTACATAGTATTTATGAAGAACGAGAAAACACAGTTTGAAGACCATAATTACAAACCTGATGATTGTAAAACAGTTGGTCTCTCTCCTTCAACGATTAATACACGGCTGAAGACATTACGAGTGATGTTCCGCTTTTTAGTTGATGAAGAATTGATTGAGCGTAATCCTATGAAGCAAATAAAAAACGTAAACGAACCACAAGAGGAGATTGCTCTACTTACAGTTGATGAATCACGACGTTTACTTGATGCTTAAAATAAACGAGGCTATAGCGATTTTCAAGATTACGTTATTATGAATCTCTTATAGACACATTCTTGCGTATCAGCGAAGCGCTGTCACTTACAGTTAACGATATTGATTTTTCAATAGTAACTACCTCCAATTGTTATTGGATTCTTTTTCCTATGTATAAATCCGACCCCTGAATTGCTTCGTAACGTTAATTTTAAAAAAGCTTCAAAACTTCTCATTCGTATATCTTAGAAGAAGTGCCGGTAGAAAGATGGCCAGCTACTACTCTCATCTCTCACACTATTAAATCTGACCCTACGTCGATTTTGTAGCGGAGAAACTGAAAAAAAACGCAAAAAAGACGTGAACCAAGGTTCACGTCTATATTTCAATTATTCTGCCATTATTTATTCTTCATCTTCTTCATACATAAAATGTTTAGCTATCTACCACCTAGCCTACACTCTTAACTTTTGAAGAATTTAAGATACTTAACATCCTCATCTTCAAAACATCTTCCTTCTGATTTTTTGTTAGCAAAGTTGAAAAACTCTTTTGCAATTTCTAAATCACCCAATTCATACGCAACTTTTCCTGAAATAAATTCTTTTTCCCCTGTATCAATACGCATAAATCCGGTTAAAAACATTTTATCTGACCATTTTTTTGCTGTCTTAAAATCCTTTACAATAAAACAAGTATCAATAATATCATTCACTAAATCATAACTTTCATTATAAATACCTTTCGGATTAGGCAATACACTCCAAGCCTCTTCTAATAATGTAATAGACTCATTATGATTACCTTTATCAAATTCATCATTACTCTGATTAACGAGACTTTCAAATTTCTCTTTTAAAGGTGATTGTAATATAGCCATATTGCTCCTCCTTAAATAATGTCTTTAATCAAGTCAAAATATTTATCATCTTCTTCAAAAAATATCTTGTAACCTTCTAGCATGTATGCTTTTAATAAACATTCCTTAGCTTTTTCAAGTTCTCCACATTCGAACAAGCTCTCTCCAAGTCTCAATAAAATCAATGGATTCGAAATACCATCTGGACAGTTTAATGCATTATAAAAATTACTTTTTGCCATTTCATAGTCATCTTTAATAAGATAAGTGTCGCCTATTACTGTATATAACCAAGTACTTGCTTCCCAATCCGTCTTTGGTGCTGGCACCATATCTAAAGCCACTAAATATTTCTCCAGTGCTTGATCAAATTGTTCTACTTCAAATAGAATATCTCCCTCTTCACATAGTTGTACAATTTGATTGTATACTTTGTCATCTAGTTCTAGTTCCAATTCCCTTTACCTCCAATTATTTTTTAGTTGGTGGCAAATATCTCTCACCTAATTTAGCGCCTGCTGATCTATTTAAACTAAAATGATCCAATTCATAATTAACAGAATCTAGCATCCATTTTCTAACTTCCTTAGACTTTGCTCCATAATGCCTACCAATACTATTCCACCACGAGACAGCATCGGTTAGATGAGCCATATCTGATTTACAAAGATCATACCACACTCCATCACTTACCTTACCGAGGTTGTTTTTATTGGCTCCTGTTTCCTATTTATCGCTATGTAACTTATACTCTTCCTTTACCACTTCCATAAATTCATTAATGTTTATTCTGTATATGTTTTGTAAAGGGACAATAAGATTATTAAATTTTAAAAGTTCAAACAAGTATAACCCCGTTCTATAATTAGGACGAGGTTATACTTAAAATCATTTAATTTTTGATGTAAGATATTCACTATCCAAAAATATAATAATAAATTCGTTTAAAAATGAATTCTTTGGCTCTTTTATATATTTCTTCTTGAGCGTTTATACATTTTCATTGTAACTAACCAGCTAGTAATTGTGATTCCTGCAAAAATTAATAGCAAATTACTATACAAATGAGTGGACGGATCAGCATTTATAGGTAGTAATTTTCGATTTAGCAAATGTATTGATAATAATCCACCTACAATTGCAATACCTGTTCCTTCTGATAGAAAGCTTGTGAAATTAAGCAAACTCATCCCAGCACCAGCTTCCTTTTGTTCCAAACTACTTGAAACAATAGTAGAGATAACTGTTTTCGTAAAAGAAAGCCCACCAAAAACAAAAATTACTATAATTGTTATGAGCCAAGGTGTTGTTTTTATAAAAAGGGCTGCTACTAAAAAGCTTATAGAAAGAAATGCAACTCCAGTTGTTAATACAAATAGAGAACCTTTCTTATCAACAAGTATTCCCCCAATATAACCGAAAACAATAACACTCATTGCTCCAGGAAAAATAATCCCACTTCCAATTGTGTCGGTACTTAATTGGTAGACATCTCTCATCATATAAGGAACCATAGAAATAAATCCTGCTACGGTTCCCAATATAAGTCCTCCACAAATGATTCCAATCATAAATAATATATTTTTTCCTAGCGAAGGATTAACAAAGGGATTAGACACTTTCCTAATATGTTTAACAAATATCAAGAAACATATAATGCTAACGATTAGAAAGGAAATTCTATAAGATGTCGTAAACATTATAAAAAATACAATACCCACGGACATAAATATTATTCCTTTAACATCAATACTTCCTTTTATTACATCTTCCTGTTTCAATAATTTTGCAAGGAAAGGAACAGTGATAACCGTTACAACAGGCAAAAGCAGTATATAAGACCAATGAGCATATTCGGCAATTACTCCACCTACAGATGGTCCGACACCTTCTCCCATTGCTACAATGGACCCAATAAGACCAAATGCTTTACCGCTATTTTCTTTTGGAATATAGCGCGCAACAACAACCATTACAAGTGCTGGAAATGCAGCTGCGCCAGCTCCCTGAATAAACCGAGCCAAAATAAGTACAGAAAAGAACGAATGTCCAACAAACCCGATAACTGATCCGAAGCAATTTACTATAATTCCAAATAGGAGTAGCTTTTTAATGCCTAACTGATCCGATAACTTTCCATATACAGCTGTTCCTATAGAAAAAGTTAATATGAACGCTGTGTTTATCCAGTTTATACTTGCTGGCTCCTTATTAAAATCACTAGCGATATCAGGTAATGAAACATTCAAAACCATTTCGTTTAAAACACTGAAAAAAGAAAGAACACAGAGCCATAATAAAATTTGATTATGGCGTAATATTGAATGTGAATGAGATGAATTCACACTTTACCCTCCAATAATAAGGGTAGACGTAGTTTATAGGGTCATTGATACGCTTTCCCTCTTTAAATGTACCCAATTATATTTATTGCACTTCATAAATAATTCCTCCCCAAAAATGATTTATATATTATATCACACATATATAATTTAAAATAAAACATATTCTACAATACGTTGTGCATAGATAATAAATTAATCCGACAATCCGGAAATAACATATTTGAGCATAAAGAAATAAAATTCCTTAAAGAGAAGCAGGTTGAGGTTCTTGAGAGTCAAGCTTATTTTGAAGCTGTGGCAAAGATGATTGAACAAAACAATTTAATTCTTTTAGAACAGATGAAAGCTCTACAGCTAATTCAGAAATAATAAACTTATGATTGATTAATTCTACATATGCTTCCATAAATAATGTATCTTTATTTATACCATCAGCCTCTGTTTTTACAGGGGCTTTTGTTATGCTCTTGTTCATATTTTGAATTTGAATGGTTTCTTTCACATGTACAAATAGATCTTCTAATAAACCTGGTGTAGACTCTAATTCTTGTTTTTCAATTTCCTCTGTGACAGCACTTATAAATTCCCATAATACTTTTGCACCTAGTAGTTCTGCTAAGCGTTTTTCACGCATTTCAAATCTTTTCATATTCACATTAAACACTTCCCTTATCTAATATTTTCTTGAAAATAACTAATAATTTATTTCGTTTTAGGAAAAAAATATAGAAACATAACTTATCACGTTTTGAATTACACAAAACGTGACATTACTCTTCAAAAAAAAGAGTCCAATCAAAATTTAGTACCTTAGCTATATTCTTTGCAACAGGAACACTTGGATTTCTTTCACCACTTTCAATCATTGCATACATACTCCTAGATATTCTTGCCTCATATGCAATATAATCTTGTGTTTTCTTTTTATGTTTACGTTTTTCCAATAACCAAAACCTCATTATTCCCCCTCTTCCATTGTCACAAAATGTGTAACCAACAATTATATTACATAAATTCAAGTATAAATTCAATATTTTTTACACATTTCGTGTACTTTATTAAATGTTACATATTGTGACGTTATAATTGATATAGAAAATACCTAAAAGGAGGTAGCATATGTTTGGCACTAGACTACACACTCTTCGAAAAGAACGCAAACTGCGTCAAGAAGACATGGCAAAACAACTAGGGATTGCTCGAACTACATATGCAATGTATGAACAAGGAAATCGAGAACCTGATTATAATACATTGATAAAATTAGCCACTTTCTTTGAAGTATCAATTGATTACCTCCTCGGTACAACTAAAATAAGACAAGTTACAGACTTGCAAGATCCTGAACTTTATCAATGGTTTAAAGATATAAAAAATGCGACTCCTCAAAAACGTGAGGAATTAAAAAAGTTTTGGGAGTTTATAATACAAAGAGAAGACTAAATTATCTAAAAGACCTCCACCTTGACAGGGTTTATAGAAGGATTATCAATTATGACCTTGAAAAACATTGATATATGTATACTGTCAAACATAAAAAATTACCATTAGGTTCCACTCAAATGTTGATTGAAACACAACACTCCGTTTAATCTGTAATTCAGAATATAAGGAGTGTTTTTTATTGTCTTTAGAATACTTTAACGAAAAAGAAAACGTGCAAAAACGATAACCACATAAGAAAAAAGCTGAAAGAATTACAAAAGAAAATGCAGTTGAACGATTATTCGAAAGGTTTCTCGAGGTCAAAGTTAAACAAAACCTACGACCAAAATCTCTAAATCAATTCGTTCTTATGTTCAACAGTATTAAAGCCTTTCATAACGAAAAAAGTACGAAAGCATTTTATCGGTCAGGTATTACAACAAACTTTATTTCTGATTGGATTGGTTGGCTAAAAAATGAATACGTACGCTATGATGGACATGCTTATATGCCCAAAACATCTCAAACTGTTGGTCTTTCAGATGAAACAATTGCTGCAAGGATAAAACGGCTAAAAACGTTTATAAATTGGTGTCTAAAAGAAGAGTTAATAAAACAAGACCCATTTATTAAGTTTGAGGGGTTCCGTAAAGATAGTAAGTAGATTAAAATCCTCACAAAAGAAGAATTGAATCGTTTATTAAAAGTAGCAAAATCATATTCTAATAAAAGTTACAAACATTTTCGAGATTATGTATTATTGCACCTTCTCATTGACGGAATGTTTCGTATAACCGAAGCTTTGTTGTTAAGCCCGTTAGACATCGACCATGAAAATAAAACTACTATTATACGTTCCAACAATGCTAAAAGCCGAAAAGCTAGTGTAGTTCAGTTATCTAATAAGACCTATCGCCTACTCATGCAATTACTAGAAGAAAATGAAGCGTTTGAAGGTGAAGTCGATGATTTAATTTTCTTGTCACTGAGTGGTCGTATGTTAAGCAAAAATAATGTGCTTCGTGACATGCGAAAATACGCAGTAGAAGCTGGAATTACAAAGCGTTTTTATTTGCATTTAATACGTCATTCAGCTGCTACCCATTATCTTTCTACAGGTGATATTGAATCTTTACGAAAAATTCTTGGACACGTTGATTTAAGAATGGTACTTCATTACGCACACATGGCTGATAACACTTTCAAGAAAAACATGCCAAAAGTAGATTTTTCGGTTCAGACAATATAATAAGTAGATAAAGGAATAATAAGCTAAAATAAAAAATAGCGCTCATCGTCTTAATTGATAATGAGCGCAATCTGGTAAAATACGAATTTTATTTGTATTATTTCTTTCTAATCGAAGGTTCCAATTGTTTATACAAGCCATTAGAAAATGCTTTTAACTTATCCGATACTTCATTTATAAAATCCTCATTCAATCGAATTTCGCCCTGTTTAGTAAGTGTAATATTCTTTTCTTTTTCTAATTTGTTAATTAACGATTCATTCGATGACATATCCAAATTCCCATCTGCATGTGCTAAAGCATTTCTCAACTCCTGATAAAACATAATACTTTCCCAAAGCGGTGTAGCAAAAAAACTTTTATCACTCACAAACTGCTTGAGATAATTTTTATATTTTCTTAACCCTCTATCTTTAGCATCTTTAAGTTTTCTTTCTGAATTACTATCAAAGTGACAGCATAATTCATATAAAAAGTTTTCAAGAGAAAAAAAGCAATTCATAAATAACGATGACCTTGAAATATTCGGAAAATCATCTCTAAATTTAAAATATTCATCTTGATAATGTTCATAAAAATCTTGTTTACTTTCTTCATCGAGTTCACTGGCTTCTTTTTCTAAAAATTCCTCAAAACTTTTCTTTTCATTAAAAATTGTACTTTCCGTTATTTCATGTAAATCACAAACTTTATCAAGCCTACTTTCAAACATACTACATATAAAACCTTCCCAGCCAAATCGAAACATTTTCAATTCCAACTTTCTAAATAATATTTTACTTAATTATAAAATATTATTTTTGAAACATGTGAATTAAATCAATCAACTTAAATATTAATAAAAGAAGCTACAACAGTAGCTCCTCATTAAGCTGTTTTCACATCAAGTTGAGCGAAACAATCTTTGTTGATTACTTTTCCACCAGCGTAAATGTCCATGATGTGTTTCTCAGAAGCTTTACGTGCTGATTTTGTATCATCATTTACAATTCTTTTATTGAATGAATCCTCAGAAACCAAAGTTGTATAACCATCATATAAGTTTGCAAAAATGATACGTTTTTTATCAGCATTATCATTTACTAAAACAGGATATTCTCCTAGATGGTATAATTTTTTACCGCTGAACTCATCGACAGCTAAGTGTAAGTGGTCTTTAAATTCTACATTCGTTAAAATCTTATTGAATAATTGTGTGTGCATAATAAATAAAGCATCTTGACGATATTCTTGATTTAAATTGCCGATTAATGTTAATACATCAATTAACGAAATTTTATCAGCTTCAACGGTAGAAATAATACTCAACATAGACGAATCAACATTTAAGTTTTCCATACTACCAGTTTCATTGAACATTGAAAAGTTTAATCCGTCTTCAAGATAACCAATTAGCTTATTATTAATGCTTTCTTCGATGTCTACATCATTATCGTTTAAACTCCAATTGCGTAGCCAGCACGTTTGCCTTAGATAGTATTCTTTTCCCCACCAATTTCTTTCAGTGGAAGATTAGGCAATTCATCAACAAACATATCTTCTTTTAGAAATTCACCATCTGTTGAAAACACATCAAGCTCTGTTTCTTTTTTTACAATAAACTTTGTTCGAGCAACGACAGAATGATTACCATTCATTTTTTTGACATTTGCTTTAACAATATTGATTTTACGCATGTCAGAACCAGGTTTACGACCAATTTGTATAGCTCACTTTTCTTCTTCAGATTTTTGATTAACAGGCAATTGCGCTTCTAAACTTCTAAGCTTTTTTGTTAATTTATCTACTTCTTTTTTCATTGAAGCGTCGCCCCAATCCACCAAATTTTGATGAACTTCAATGAATTTCTTTTTCGCTTCAATTTGTTCCTCTAACGTCATTTCACGTTTTTCTTGTACAGTCATTTGTTTTCCTCCATATTATTTTCTTTTGGGATTTCTACATCTTCAACAACTTCAATTGAACGAGCTTGAATTGTTGATTGAACGTAAGCAGGATTTCGTACAGCTGAAACTTCAGCTAAATACAGGTCACTCATTGAACGTTCATATGTGCCATCAGCAAGTTTTTCCATGAATCTTTTAATACTTGCATACCAAATGACATATTTTGAATGATTCCGTCTGTAATTAATGTGTGGTAATCAGGACCCCAGCTGTATCACTGATTGTAGCTTCCATGTAAAGAGCGTGTTCATCTTCACGTAAATTTAAAGAACCATTTCGTGTAGATGATAAGCTTTTTGCATTTTCATGTTCAGCTAAGAAATCAATTTCATTTCCGTTTTGAATTGCTTTACGAAATGTGCCAGTTAAAATACGTTCAACGAATTTTTTCTGCTTACCTAGCGTTTGACTCCATTGATTTGTTTTGTTTACATAGCCTGAAACTTTAAGTTGACCTTGCTCATTTTTATTTAATTCGAACTCATTAAATCTGAGCTCCATTTTATTTCATACAAATTTAAAAACAGCCACCTTAACAAGTGACTGCTGAATGTTTGGAGGTTGTGACCTGAAATAAATCAGGCCACGTAGGAAAAATTAAAACTACGCTTCAATCGAACCAAATGGAAATATAGTATCGAAATTCTTGAATATATATTAAGCCATAAAATGGCTTTAATTTTGTTTTTTCCAATGGTGCTTAACACAGCCAAACGTAACTGGTTTTTTGCCCCATTCGTTTAATAATGATAATGTTTCAGATTGGGAATTTTGTTGATTTTGAGAATACTGAACAACAGCTTTTTTAACTTTGAGTTCAGCTTTTTTGAAGTTCCCAACTCATTTAATGCTTTTGTTAAATTGTCCATTTATACGACCTCATTCGATATTTATTGTGAAAACGTAAAACATCTAATTTCCGTCTAATTTCCGTCTACATAATATATGTACATACTGAATGTGGGAGTAAACTAAAAAACACGCTTTTTCAAAAAAATTTATCGTTGTTAGTTTGACCTACATTGCATTTGAATTTGTTTTTAATAGAATGATATGTTCTTAACCTTCCTCGTCAGCTTCGGTAATTTTCTACATTATAATGAGAATTTCTCATAATATATTAAACTTTTATACAAACAAAAATGAAGTAGCAATTAAGCTACTCCATCTTTATTTTTCTACAGTAGAGCTAATTTCTTGAAGCTCTTTGTCTGTAAGATTTATGTTCTTTTTCCACATTTCAATTTCTGAATCAATCAATTGCATTGCCTTATTTGCATCTTGAAAACAGCTTGTGATTTGATATTTCCAAGCATTCTCATTTAAATGCTCCATCCCGTTCGTAAGCAAAACATCATCAAATCTCGCCATAAATTCTTGATAATGATAAAGGAAATCTCCAAACTCTTTATTCGTTGAACGACCAAAATCAGTAATATTCATGAAAACTTTTCTTATTTTTTCAGCTTGTTTATTTAGTTCTTCTTTAAATAAATCAAATTGACTATTTTCAAATAAATTATGTAATTGATTATAAATTGGTAATACATCTTTGTAAGAACTTTGATACTTTGCAAATAGGACTTTATCATCCTCAAAGATATGCTCGTTATAAAAATCTCCTTGGACACTGTAAGCGGCCTCGTTTACCCAAGAATATCCTTCATCATTTATTTCGCTAATTGCCATTGGTTTATATCTTTCTGGTAATTTATGATTAATCCATTGCCCTCTTAAAATCCAATTTCTCATGATGTAATCATTATCATTTTTAGCTATATAAACCCAAACAACATCATTGGTTTTCTGATATTTCCTCATCAATTCTTTAGCAGCTTTTTTAATCTTTTCTATACCAAATGCTTCGTTTAATAGAATAACTAAAGATATTCGTTTTGCTCCAGCATGTGAAACATCCGCTTCTTCCATTAAGCTATACATATTATCACTAGAAAAATTGCTATATTTGTATTTTTCTCGAACATAGCTTCCAACCGATGGCAATTCTGGATAAATAAACGTTTCATTTATTGCATACTTTTCATCTAACTCCCTCTTAATCATTTCTTTATATTCAAAAGGAATTTTAATGATAATTACTGGTTCCACACTGTCTAAAGTTTTCAGCTCACGTTGAATTTCCCCATCAAGAACTACATTCCCACAAATTACAAAAGAGCCTTTTTGTTGATATAAACGAAGATTTAAGTCTTTTAATTCTTCAGCAAACTCAACAAAAACATTATTTTGTACTATTGATAATATTTCTTCATCGAGAATTTCTTCATTAAACTGAGCCTGATATTGGTGACGAATGGTTTCCAAATCATATTCTTTTAAAGTCGCTAAAAGTGATAATACACGAACGTTCTTACTGTTTAATTTATGATTTTCTTGTGAATAGACATAAACGTAAGCATCTTCTCTATTTTCTACATCTTGTATAGCAAAAAATAATGCAATACGAGCGTCAGAAGTTATATCAATTAATCTTGTTGGTACGTTATAATGTTGTAATTTTGCCAAACGTTGGATTGGGCTTGTTAATGAATCAAACTCATTTTGCTTCATACGTATTGCTTCAGCATACATGTCAGGTTCATTTTCTAAGTACCCTCTATCTCTAGCAATACTAGAAATAATGCTTGGGTATTTAGTACCTTGTCCTCGGAAAGATAAATTATCTCCCTTTTTATAACGTTCAATAATCTTATTAAATTCTGCTATACTATTTGCTTGCTCCATAATATCATCCCTCTCATGACAATTTTTTCATCTTTTCTTATATATTAACATTTATGAGATAAGAGGGATAATAAATAAAACGATGACTTGTTTAAGGGTTATTCCTCACTGAAAATTTGATAGCATCCAAAAGCTTCTTCAGTGTGTTCCTTGTTTTTGTTCCTAAGAGCTAACTTATTTGAATCTGTTGCAAGAGCTGGCAAACATCATCGCACAGCAAACTGTTTACAATCTTGTAAACAACGGAAACACACATTCTTCTGGTTATCGTTTCGAATTTCTTGACTAATCGCCACACCCACCAGTTCACCGAGCTTGGTTGTTTATTTATATTCCGAACATCTTTTTATTACATATAAAAAAGACATTGAATCATCGTCCAATGTCTTTCAGTCATAAAATGAATTAGTTTCCGCCTCATATTTATACTTATTTAAATTAGCTAATTCTGTAACATCATTTTTCCAAATAAAATCTTCTTCAATTAGATGGTCATCAAAAAAGTTAATCCCTGCAACCAACTCTTTGAATTTTTTCCCTTTTTCAGAATATGAAATATTATAAAATAACATCAATAGCTCAAATGAAGAAAGCTGAGCTCTAAGTATCCCTCGATACTGACGCTTTTCTTCATTATCTCGCTCTTGCGATTCACTATCAAAAGTAGTGTTTTGTATTAACTTTACAATCCTATATAAGTTGCGATAATAATGACCAATTATATTTTCATGTTCTTTATATAACTTTTCATACGCACGGCATTTTAATGCTGTTAATGTTTCAACATAATATTCATTTTCAAATTTTGTTATAAATTCATGTTTTATTTGAATCTCTCTTTCTTGTTCACCATACCATTCTAGGTCAAAATTATCTAATACATTTATACATTTCTCACGATTATTTTTAATATTTTTTTCAAAATCCTTCATAGTATTAGCTTTAATTGTATTCCATGTTTCATCTTTTCCAGCATTAAGCACTGCTTGAAGTTCGCCAAATTTTTCAGTATCAAATTCAGTGTAGTAACCATGTACCCAACGTGGATTACAATGTACTTCTATAATGTTTTTTTCATATTCACTTAGTCTTTGAGCAATTAAAAACCGGATTGTTAATTCATTTAGCTTTTCAATATCCCCTTCTTTTAATATGGAAAGCTGATGCTCCCGATATATACGATTCATATAGATACCTTTTAGTTCTTCATAAAATTCCCATATTGCATCGCGTCCTACTTTACCATTATTATATCTGAGCTCTTTTAAAATATTATGATGTAGGTTAATCATATTAAAAAATGTTGTTTCAAATTGTTGTCTTTTCATTGTTTCGTTTGTTATTTGAGTTTCTTTTTTTGCTTCCTCAGCTTGTTGCACTGAAGCTTTCATTTGTTCTACGGAAGCTTTTGTTTGTTTTACCATTTCATCAACACTTTGCCTACTCATTTGTAATTCTTTACGTTGCATTATATTTGTCCCAATTAATAAAAATACACTAGCGGCAGTTAAAAAAGTTACTGTTGTGCCCCCTACAAAATCTCCTATTGGACCTAAATTGTCTATTCCTGTGTAATCTCCATAGCCACTATATCGTAAATAGACGAAAAGCGGTGAACCAACCGCCCCTACAATACACAACATTGAGATAAAAAACATCCAATTTGTTGTTTTTGAAAACCATTTTCTCAAAATCTATTCCTCGCTATCTATCTTCAATTAACTTATTATATCAATTAATCTATTTATTTACTATATTTCCACTGATACATCAGCTTAACAATTTATATATTTTCTCAACATTTACTATCACACACAGTAAAACCACGCCAGTGACGAGCGTGGTTCGTTTACTTGTATTAAACTTCCACCGTAGGTTGTTCATCGCCTTTGGCATACATCCAGTTAATTCGTTCAACATCATAACTTTTCGAGGAAGTTTCTCCTGTCATCTGTATTTCTTTTCAATATAATACTAATACACTTATATTGGAGGAATGAAAATGATAGAACTTTATCTTGTACACATTTCAAACTTAGTTTTTTATTTCTTTTAATTAGTAATACGTTTTTTAAGAATCTTTAATTATTTATAAAAACATAATTAGGATAATATTTAAATTTCACTAAAAACATGACGTACAGAAAATTTTCAAACAAGTTCTTTTTTATTATTCCTTTATAATTCTTAAAATTGCCAAGTGTATACGCTCACTTAGCTCTTCTAGATTCTTATACAAAATTATATTTTTTGACTGAATATCGAAAGGTAATTCTTCACCAAATTTAGATACAATTATTGTTTTCTTACCTAGTGCATGGGCGATTCCAAGTTCATAAAAAACATTAGGATTTCTACCATTAATATTAACTATTATAAATTGCGCCTGTAACATACACTTAATAATTGAAGGTAAGATGTCTCCTGAGATATTATTCTCATCACCTCTTACACATTTAAACTCTAATTTACTACAAACTTCTTTAATTGTTTCAAAAGTATCCCATTCAATATCATGAAAAGGGGTTAGCATAAATACCAAGTTCTTCTCTATTTTTAACTCACCAACTTTTAATCCTGCACTTTCTAGAAATGAATTTACATTTAAAATATCATTTTTATTCTCCTGATTAAAATTATATTTTTGAGAATTATAAATCAAATGATTTGTTTCATTCCACCTATTATTATCTTGGGCTAACCTACTATTTAATTCATAAATCTTCCTTTCAAACTCTTTCCTTGTACTCTCTAATTCAATTCTTCTTAGTTCTTCATTGTATCTATATGCATCCCTGGTAGACTTACGCAAATTTAAAACCATCAATAACACTGACATCAAAATTAATAACATAACCAAGAATGTTAAAAGATAACTAACATCTTTTATTGCTAACATTTAATTCACCTCCGATAAGATAAAGGATATAGATACATATAGCATTAGTCCAGAAATTACATACGTTCCTATAAATATACCGATCTCATATAGCCATTCTTTCCAATTTTTTGATTTCCCTTTATCATTTAATTCAATTTCTTTTTTACAAAGGGCAAAAATAATTAATGTAACTATAAATGATAATACAATTAAAGCTACAAAATTTATTACTCCTATACTATCATTCTTTTTTAATAAAATTAAAATACCCGTTGTTGCAAATGTAGTCGCTAAGATTGAAATATCACCCGGTAACCTTAATACTTCTTCTATTATTCCATCAACAGAATTATTATGATTAACAATTATTTTAATTACTAACGTCCAAATAAGTATTAACATGGGCAAAACTATATTTATTACCTCTTCACTAAAATACTGCAAAACATCACCTCTTATATATTAACTCATTAAGCGGTTTACTTATAACAATGTTCAAATCTTATAATATTATATCTTATTTCCTTATATATAAATATAAATTTAAGTATTTTTTTCTTTCTATTTAAGTAATGATCATGAGTCAACTATCAATGCTATATTTTTCAAAAAGTAAACTCTTAATTAAAATAAGTTAATTGATTACAGATCACATAAAAAATCTTAATATGATGAATTATTCTACATTTGAAATCTTCCATCTCAAAATACTAATTCTGCTACAATACTAAATTAGTACCCGAATTTTAGACACAATACTGCTGTTGATATTAAGTACAAGCTCCCACTTACAAATAAATTTTATTCCTCACACAACTTACTTCTTTATTATATAAAACCAAAGAAGTCTGTAACACATATACAAAAGTACTTATAACCATAAAATTGTCTACATTGTACTAGAAAAATTTTGAATTTTAGGAGCTATAAACAAAATTTGAATATACTGAGAGTTAACCTTACAAATACTAGGATAGATATTTCACCTGTAAGATATACAAAACAAAAAAATTACAACTATTACGAATTACTCTTAAATTTAGTTTCCGCCCCCTTCAGAGGTTACAGTACTACTTTAATAGTACGTGAAATTTTTAAAAAAGCGTTGGCTCAAAACTAAAATTTCCCCCATTAATATTACCCAAGACCAATTACCTGATCTCGTATTTCCTATATTTTTAATTAATGGCATAGAAAATCACAAGAATAAACTATTTATTAATTAAAATATAAAATTGATATTGAATTTCTAAAACCTTATTCTAAAAATAGTATGAGGTGTTCAGTAGATATTTTTATACCTATTGCTCACTCATACTATTATTCAAACATGTTATTTACATTCGCTTATCTTTCTTTGGATATATTGTATTTTTTCACATAAAATTTATTTTGGTAAATCATAAGTTACTTTATATGAATTAACCTCTTCTGTTAATATTCTCATACTATTTTCTAAAAACATGTAATCATCACCATATTCAAAAATATTTATGTTATAACAATCTTTCCAATGCCTTTCTAGCTCCGGATCATTTCCTTTTGGCATAAAAACATAATGAGGATTACTTTCTACTTTTGTTCTATTAGCTATTTCTAATAGTAAATTGATATCTGGATCATTTAAACTATACCCTAAAAACACTACCGTATTAGTTAAAAATAATGACTGTAATATGTTATAAAAATCAGGACATTTTCTTCTTGCTTTAAAAAATTCATTCTCTGTAAATATGATATTATTTACATCATCAATCGTACCGTGAGCTTTAATAATTAAATTTTGTGCTGATCTAATATTAGAAACCATTTTACTAATTGGATCATAATAATTTACAACTGTATAACCATGTGTTCCACATGATTGTTCATATATTTTATCAAAATTTGTAGTAATGACTATTTTACAATTTATGTCTTTAATATATTCATGAATTTGACTTGGGGCAAAATAAGGCTCATCAAAATTTTTAGTTAGATATTCAGCATAACGTCCTGAATCACAATGATTTTTTATTGCTTGCAACGCTTTGAGATAATCCTTATTTGTTATCATATCATCTATATAACTTAAAGCAGGATTTTTCTCATCTACTAAACTTCTAACTCCTTTAATAAACTTCCCCCAAGTTAATGGCTTTGAGAGTGAAGTTTGGGGGTTTTGACTTTGAGAATTTGCCGATATACCTGATCCAATAAAAAATATTGCCCTTTTACTTGCTATCTCTCTCACTAAATTCGGTGGAAAATCATTCATTTTACCACCTCCATATTATGTGCAATTTTATCACAAATTTCTTTGAGGGTTTCCTTATAACTATTAACTTGTCCATATTGCAAACCGTTAAGTCCATCTGCAGACTTCAACTCAAAAATGGGTGTATTATTAGATTGGGCTAAAGGTACTAAACTATATAGATATGGGATATCCCCTAGATTCAAATTATCGATATTCAAATTATTAGGAATTAAATCACTCAAATTATTTTCAATTATAGTTGGAATTTCTTTTATTATTGCATCATAAGATTTGATTGGTCTACGTCCATCTTTAAATGTTTTAGTAACATATTGCTGAACAGAATATCCTATTAAACCACTTACTTTTTCGGCTTCTAAATTTATATTAAATCCTTCAAATGGCGTTCCTCTTCTTTTCATTAAAGAAACACCATTTGAATAGTCTGCTTTCCAACTACCTATCCACTTTGAGATATTTTTCACAGCCATCAAACTAAATATATCTGACCCCATAGGAGTTATAATATAATCAGAATTAAGTAGAACACTTCTATTTAAAGCACCCAAAGATGGTCCAACATCAATAAAAATAATATCATAATCTTCTTTAAATCGATTCACTATACTTTTTAACCAGTTCGTTTTACGAAAACCTTCTATCGATCCTGAAATACTTTTATTCCATGCGTCACTTAGAATATCCTCGATAATTGAAATATTAGGATCTCCGGGTATTAAATCTACTTTAAAACGATTCTCACTACCCTTAGAGGGTTCTAAAATTGTTGAATTAATTTCTGGGTCTCCCTGAGCAAGAGGTGTTAAATAATCATGTAATGTTTTAATTTCTTTATTATCATCACTATATAATAAATCCCATTTATCTTCAGAAATTAGCATTTGTGTTGTATTAGCCTGAGGATCTACGTCTATAACCAAAACCCTCTGTCCCATTTCAATAGAAAAATAGGCTGCAATATTAACACCTAAAGTAGTTTTTCCTACACCGCCTTTATTATTAAAAAAAGTTACTACTTTCAAAATATCACCCCACTTAAATTTTTCACCAATTAATTACAATCAAAAAAACTAAAAGCTGCATCTACTTATGACATGGTTCATCAGAACGCATATAAATGATATACTTACTAACTAATATAAAATTAACTTTTCATATCCCCTTGTCATTATTTGTATTCAAACTTAGCTCTTAGTTCGAAATCATCATTCTCTTCTACATTAAAGAGTAGATAGTTTAAGTAGTTATTGTCTTGTACTGATTTATAAACTATACCATCAAAATTAGCGTTTATAGCCGCTAAATATATAAGATTGGTAATTGAATATTCCTTTTTAACTGTAGCATTGTTATTATAATCAGGAATTTCTGATATCAACTTATAATAATCATAGTCGCTAAACAGACTATCTACAGGGAGCAAGACCTTATCTTCTTGAAGTTCAAATATTCCCACGGTTAGCTGTTCACCTTCTTGCTTTCTCAGCTCTTTAGGCAATACCAGATACGAATTAGATGTGTAGAAAGTTTTACTTCCGACTGTATTATATCTACCGTTACTTGAATAACCATAAGGAGCAGCCCATATTTGAGAATTACTATAGGGTTGTTCTTGTGTACTGTGTTTCCGGGCATGATACACATATCGACCTTCGCTTAAAATAATTGGTTTAACTTCAACGGTTCCTTCTCTAATTGTTTTTACTAACTTAATTAACTTTTGAAAATTTATATCGGTACAATAAATTGAGTTTTCGTAATTTTCTTTCAGATAAGCAAGTTGTTCCATGGAAAATGAATCTGCTAACAAAGTTAATAACTCCGGAATATTGTCCCCATAAAATTCCCTAAAAAAGTCATTATTATCATGTTGAGTGTAAACTGTGTCATAAAGATCAAAGTGCCCAAAGTCAAATTTATCTTCATAACTTTCCCCCGCACCATGGTTACAACCTTTACAGATTAGATTCTTAGCAATGCCCTCCATTTCAGATTCAGTAATTGCTGAGCTAAATGCTTCCTGTATAAAATCTAATACATAATTTCCTAAGGGGATGCGGTCTAATATTCTATCCCTAATTTCATCATCACCTTCATCTCTGCCACTGAAGGTATGTCTAATTGTTGAAATCATTTCATCCTGTTCTGAGCAATACTCACAATTAACTATAAGCTGACTTATAGAATTTCCTACTAACTCTAAAAGCTCATCAAAAAAGTACTGATCATTTTCAATAATAGGTTCTAGTTTTTCTATCTCCCAATCACAATTCTCACATTTTTCATAGTAATTATTCAATTCAATGTAACGTCCAATAAGTTTATCAAACTTCTGATTTTGATTTAATACTGTCAAAATCTTCTCTGCTGCTAGCACTTTTTCATAATCATAACAGTGCATACAAATCATTCCTATCCCTCCCCAGTTTATAAAAATATATTTGAATAAAATTAACAACTTAATAAAAAGCCTTTCTAACATATTTATACATAGGACTTACTATTTCTACTTTAGTTCGTATAATTAAATTGTTTAGTTTATATTTCAATTATTTCGAAAAACAAAAAGTGTCGAATTTCTTAAATGAAAAAAGTTAACCTGATCTATTATTAAAGTCCTTTTCGCTTATTTATTATACAATTTATATATGAACCAAATAGTTTTAAATTTAAATCCCACCTATAACTAAATGTTATTTTAAATACATTATGATTTAACATTTATAAATTATTTCATTTACAATCTCTTATTAAGAATTCGTAGCTATCATGCTCCCTGTAAACCTCTTTATACAAAACCCCCTTAATACCCTGATCTTGAATTATTTGTTTAATTTCTTTTCTATCTCTTTCACTACAATTTAGCCCAAATACAACTTCAGAAATTTCTCCCTCTATAGAGCATAGTCCATATTGCTCTTTTACCCCACGCCATTCACTCTCGTATTTCCATTCCTGTGTTTTTGTTTGTAACGCCAATTGTAAATGTGGATCATCTAAACTAATTTCAAATTCATTATGATCTTTATACATTTTCAGAACACTGTTGTATTCTTTTAAATTTATTTCAGGTACCTCTGTTGATTTCACATAATTAACTTTTTTATAAGCATTTTCATTAAAATTACTGATGCCTATTGCAATTCCCTTATGATTATCCCCATAGTGTGACCACATCAATGTACTTAATGGGTTGTCACTCAAACTCAAAATACCTACTTTTTTTAACATGGTATTAATGGATTCTAAAAACCCTTCAGCCTTTGAAAGTTTTCTTCCTCTTTCTTTATACCAGTTCACCATAAATTTATATTTTCGTTCAAATCCGTTTAAATTTGATATTCTTCTCTTTAATTTTTTAAACTCAGGATTATCTTTTTGTATCATTAAACTTGTTACAAATCCCGACATTTGAATCTCTTTGGTTCTTCTTATGAAAGCTTTAGCATTCTTCGCTGTAATACTTTTGACTAATCCTTCATTTGGATCATTTAAACTTGGAATACTTGCATACCAAACCTTATTATTAATAAAAATATCTTTGGTATTATCATTTATGCCTCTATATTTATACAATACCTTACTCATATGAATTTATTTCTATCCTCTCAACTTATGTATTTTAATTAGAATTTGTAATTAAATTAAGTTCACATAAAAATTGATTATTCATTTATAGGAATATTATCCTATACATTTAATATATAAAAAAACTAGAGTATTATTTAAAATGCATGCGAAGTTTCCCCTTATCGATCTACTAATTCTCCAATTACAAATTATTCATATTTTTATAAAAGATGTATCATTTACACGCTGACCGATTAGATTTATAATGCAGTTACTTTACACCTTAATATACCAATATGTATTTTTACTTACTTTTCAGCCTCTTTTTCTAATCTATTGGCTGCTTCTCTTACATCAGACCATTTATTTATATCTGTACTAAGTATTTCTTGTAATCTTTTTTGATAATCGTTAAGCACATCTATAGATAATTCTCCTTCTGCTTTTCCAGCAATGTAATATTCTATGCTGTATTTCAATTCTCTTAAACTGCTTAACGTTTTAACATCTTTTTCCCATAAACCTCTATGATCATAAAAACTATCAAATCCATTTATTACAGTTACACTAGCTGCTAAAAATAAAATAAAATCAGATAATAGAATATTATTTATACTCTTTAATCCTAGAAGAACCGTAATAAGAGCTGATACAGTAATAACAGCCATTTTATACCAGAATGCTCTTTTCTTATTTTGGTTCCTTCTTTTATTAAAGTACTTCATACTCGTATCGATATGTTCAAATAAAACAACTATTTTCTTTTGCGCACTCACAACTACTTCATTCCTTTATTTAAAATTCACCATACAATACATACCTTTTTATAATTAAGACTAATAATAAAAAAACAACTGACTATCCTTATAACCAAAATTCTAAAGTAGTATCTGAATTTAGTTAAATAGTGAAAATTCCGTTTTTAAATTAAAAAATAATATGTATTAAAGCTCCTCAATCTTATCTTTCCATTTTTTTATGGAACGATCTGACATACCATCAGAACCTTTTGGTATTACTGGAACGTTTACATCATAAGCCTCAGCATCAAATCCTATAAACATAAATGGGTGTCCCTCTGTAAGTTCAAAATATGGTTCCAATTCCTCAAAGTTGGTAACTCGATCTGTAAGATAATAAGCTAGTTTTTTTATAGGCATTAGGATAATTGCTAAATCAATCTCCTCACGTTTTAACCCTAGTAAAAGTTTATTCATGGAGCGATGAGCCGAGCTAATATTTCCAGTTTCAAATTCCATTCCTACACGTCTTATATTATCGACTTGATTAAGCCCTTTTAAATTATCTAAATCTTTTTCTTCAGACAACTTCACACTGAACTCTTTGTAGACGTCAATTGGTCCCCCTTTCTTCTTTTCCACTTTCAATACATTTAGCGGTTTCTCTCTGTACCAATTATATGTTTCTTCAAGTGTTGTATAGCATAGCTCCTTTATAGGTACTACACCATTACAATTTTTTTTGGTATTATTTATCGTGAAAATTTTTGATTCCATTGGCCACACAGGGGAACAAATAGAAGTTTTTACTTCCTTATACGCTTGCTCAATTAAGCTGTCAGTTAAAAGTAAGTTTTTAGCTGTTTCTGTTATAAATTCCTTTTCAATCTTCATTATTTTCTCCTCTATTAGTTTCTTTTTGTTTAAAACTATCTAATGTACTAAAATCCAGTAAATCCATCGGTTGCACCTCTAGTGATTTAGCAATTTTTTCGATATTATCTAACGAAACATTCCTATTACCTCGTTCAATATCTGAAATATAAGTTCTATGCAGATCACATCTAAAAGCCAATTTTTCTTGTGACATATTTTCTTTTAATAATCGTATTTGACGAACTTTTTGGCCAAATAGTACTCTGATATTTCCCCCCATAACTCCTCCTATATAATTGACGATAGTTTAAAGAAAATGATAAAATTATGTATACTATAGGTCTACAGACTATAAGTGACATGAGGTGTATAATATTGCGGTTTTTTACTATATTTGACGTAATTAAAGACAAAGCTAATCAACTAGGGCATACAGAAGATGAAATGTATGCTTTACTAAAAAAAGAAAAAATAAATAAAAAGGACTTACATGCTTTTAAGGAAAGTGGAATTATCCCAACAAACGAAAAACTTTTAAATGGAATACTTAGTTATCTTGAAATGACAAAAGTGGAATTAGAATTAAAATTAGGTAGAATACCAGCAGGATTTGAAGAAGCTTTTTTACGCAGTAGCAAGGACATTGCTAAACTTCTTGAGGAAAGAAATAGTATTAGGCAAGAAGAAAATAATATCCCCCCAACAATTCAGCCTTATTTCTCTTCGGATTTCGGCGAATTATACAATGGGAATTGTCTAGAATTATTTAAATTGATTGCAGATAATAGTATAGACACTATTTTTGCTGATCCACCATTTAATCTTGATAAGGAGTATGATGAGGGAGTAACTGATAAAAATTCTTCTAGTGGATATTTGGATTGGTATTATAAATGGATAGATGAATGTATTAGAGTATTAAAACCCGGGGGCTCTTTATTTGTATATAATATTCCAAAATGGAATACCTACCTTTCTGGGTACTTGAACGGAAAAATGAACTTTCGAAATTGGATAACAGTTGATATGAAGTTTGGACTACCTATTCAGAATAGATTATATCCAGCCAATTATAGTCTTTTATATTATATAAAAGGTGAAAAACCTAATACATTTAACGTACAGAGAATTCCATTACAGACTTGTCCACATTGCGGTAAAGAAATTAAAGATTATGGTGGATACAAAAATAAAATGAACCCTAATGGTATAACTCTTTCTGATGTTTGGTCAGATATTTATCCCGTTAGACATAAAAGCTCTAAAAATAGAAAGTTTAACGAACTATCCATCAAATTACTCGATCGTGTAATTAGCATGAGCACAAATCAAGGTAATGTTGTATTAGACCCATTTGGAGGAAGCGGTACAACATTTGCTGCTTGCGAATTATTAGGGCGTAGATGGATAGGATTTGAGCTAGGAAATTGTGAAATTATAAAAGACAGGCTTGAAAATAAAGATCAAGATCAAAAACTATTTGATAAAGTCTATGAAGAAAAAAACAAGCTCTTCCCTGCTAAAGTCAAGGAATTGCGCAAAAAAAACGGATTATGGATTGATGAAGATTTTAGATAAAATAATTAAGATAAAGGAGCAAACTTAAAATGGATGAATTCAACAAAGCATTAGAAAATGCTATTTCTGCATGGCAAAAATTAAGTGAAGAATGGGAAAAAATTGAGGCCACTCATTCTGACTTCCTTTCAGAAAAATATCCTTTTAAAAAAGATTTCAGTGAAGTAATTTGCGATTTACAAGAATGGAAAAATCACATAAACAATAAATCTTAGACTCCCTTTATGGAAGCCATCATTTTTTTCTGTTAGAAGACTCACTACAAAATTTGTGTAAAGATGTGATAGTAAAAGAGTATGTAATTTGCTCTAGCAACACAAATACATAAATAAATTTAGTAATATATAAACATATATTTGTTTCTTCTCAAAGAAATTCGGTTAAAATTTAACATTACGATCTAATGGACTTCAAACATATAATAAGCTCCAATAATATTAACAAAAGAAGGATCATAAAATCCTTCTTTTGATTAAATTACTACAGGTTTTTTATAATATAAACTCTTTAAACTTGTCACTTGTTCTTGTTTTGAGAGAATCTCTTTCCCACCCATATGATAATAACGATTGCTTGTTACCACGTCAAAATGTCTTCTCAGCCCTTCTTCTTTGATTGCAGTTAAACACATGAGCTGAATATTACATTTTTGTGCAAGTTCAATAATAGGACTCACTACATGCTCACTAGATGCCTTTCCAAACGGATTATCTGCTATAATAAATTTCCATGAATTTTCTTTCGTAAATCTCTTTTTACGAATATGCGTAATTAAGACCATAAACATAGTCATATATGACGTATATTGTTCCCCACCCGACCATTTTGCTGCAATATGCCATGGCATATAATCTATACCACTTTCCATTAAAGTCTGTTTTCGGGGTTTGAACACTTTAATTTGACACGTAGGAATTGGAGCCAGACTATCCAACATTTTTTCTGTGCTCAGCTGCTGTTTCATAAACAAATCAATTTCTTCCTCATTTTTGCTTTGATGCATCTTTTGTACATGGTGTAGCAGTGTATCCACCCAATGAAGCAGATTTTGAAGAGTAGTTTCTTCTTCTTCCCGTTTCCAATCCATTTTAATCATCTCAAAAGGCATACTGTATAACTGAATTTTTGAATGACGAGGTATTTCTTTAATATTTTCATATACTGCTACAATTCGCTGATACATTAAGTTTACAAGTTCTTGTTTATCGCTTTCAGATTGTACAAGCATATGTTCATGTTGCCGTTTCATTGCTGCAAGACTTTCAAAGACTCGTAAGAATTTACTATGAATATACTCGTAATCAAACAACTTCTCACCTTCCAGCAAACGTGTGAATTGATCTGCAAATATTTTCACTTTATGGTTATTCGTCATCTCTAAACATTCAATATACTGCTGAAACGCTCGACGTACGCGTATTCTTTGCTGTTCAAAATTTGATTTTGCCGTCTCTGTTTCCCGTTTCAGCTTGCGAAATGTTTCCATTGGATTGCTATAAATACTTTTCCACTCCTCTGTTGGTAAAACCATCGTAAGTTCTGTGCAAACAGGGAGATCCGCAATATCTTGAAAAGCTTCTAAGACCTGACAAACCGCTCTCCATTCTTCTTCCTTTTGTTTATATTTAAATTCTAACTTTTCTTGTTCTTCATAAGAAGATGTCAACTCACGTATCGCACATTCCTGTTCCTCTTTTGCATCCTCACCGAAAACATGTGGTTCTTTTTTATATACCCGTTTCACTGCATCACATTCTGTTTTCCATTTTTCTTCTTTCCCGTACACTTCTTTTTCAACCTCAATCATTTCTTTTTCCATAGTACGAAGGGTCTCTTCTGCCTTTTCTTCTGAGTTTTTAGCCTCTTCTACCTCTGTTGCAGTAATACTTCGCTGCTGATATTTTAACCATTCCCAGCATACTGCAAGTGTCTGAATTACTTCTTGCTCCTTAATTTCATTTCGCTGAGCGGCTGTTAGTAATTTTCGAATATGTTCATAACTACCGTTCTCCTGCTCCATACGTTTATTTAGCTGCTCAAATGTAATTCGAGCTGTTTCGTAATCACCCGTCGTAACTTCTCCTTCTACGAGCTCATATAAAAAACCATACAAGTTGCGAACGTCCTCGTGTTGTTTCCGTTGATGTTGGTGATCATCTACAAGACGTTGCATTTGTATTTGTCGCATCCTGATTTCTTCCTGCCTACTCTCAGCCATAGTAAGCTCTTTTTCTATGCTAATGAGATCGGCTTGTGCTTTTATATGTCTATCTTTCACAGACTGAATATCACAGTATCGTTTACAGAACGCTTCCACCTTTTCTAATTTGGTTCTCATCGTATATTTCTGTTTTTCCAGTTGTCCACATTTTTCTTTCATATCTACGATTTGCTGCTCACAAAGAGATATATCTGCACGAATTTCTTCAATCTGCTTCTCCGCTTTCTCTCCTTTTACTTGTAATAAATTTATCTGCTGTTTTACCCTCTCTTCAAACCTGTTGTCGTAAGTTTCAAAAAAAGATGTAATCTCTCGCAAAACTGTTTGAAGCAATGCTTCTAATTCTCTATATTGGTTTAAATTTTGGATATTTGTATGCAATTGACGTTCTTCTTCTTGTAGAATACGCTGCATTTCAGCACGAGATGCAAATAATTTCTTTTCTAGCGGTTGAAATACCATAACCCCTCGCTGCATACTCATAAGTATCGGCATATCTGTTTTGAAAGAAGTAAAAAGTTTTTCTTTTACTTGGAATATAATCGGAATTTCAAAACGTTCTCCTTTTAATGTACGAAGCACACGCTCTACTTGTTTAATTTGTCCTTCTTCTACTAGTATGGAATAGGGTAATAATCTATTGTTCTCTAACACGTTCTCTTTGTCTTCTTCTTCTAACGCCTGCTGTGAAAGCCATTCACTTCCGAGTACAACGTAAATTTGGTTCTTCTCTAATTCTTCTTTAATGCGTAGTAGTGTTTTGTGCGGAATGAAATAATCATAAGTTTGCAAATCCTCAACGCGTTCTCTTTGTCGCTGTACAATAAGGGCTAGTTTTTCTTTATCTCGTATAAGCTGGTCCAACTGCTTTTGAAGGGTTAAAACACATTCCTCACGCTCTTCCCACATATGAGAGATGGATTTTCCTATTCGAAGTAACATGTTTTGTACGCGCTCTTTATGTGTTATATACTGCTCCGACTCCTTTTCCTTATTTTGTTTCTCATTACTCCACTGAGCAATCAATAACGTTTTCTCTTGCACACTTTCTTCTTGTTTCTTTTTCTGTATCTCTTCTATTTTAATATTCGTTTCTAATTCTATGATGTCTTCTTTAATCTGAGTAATTTCTTTTATACACTGTAGTATAAACTGTGACTTATCGGCCACAGCCTCATCTCCTACTTCCTGCTGTAATACTTTATGATAATTTTTGTATTGTGCAAGTTCTGCTTGAATTTCTGCATTTTCTTTTGTAAGTGCATTCCCATTTTGTCGTATTTCTTTAATGATTTGTTTTTCCTCTACCATTTCTGCTTCACATACACAGAGTTTTTCTTTTACCTCTTCTTCTTTTTCTTTTCTTTCTTGAAATTCAGCATACCATGCATTTTGAAACACGCGTTTTGCTTCTTCTAATTGTTTCATCAATTCTGCATGAGATAACTCAAACGCATCCAATTCTGTTTGATAGGTTCGTCTTTCGCGCTGAAACATTTTATATTCACCATAATGATACAGTGCTCTAGCTTCTTTATGATGTTGCTTTTCAGTTTGCAGCCGATCTGTTTGTTGTGCGACTTTTTCCTGCGTACTTTGTAATTTATTTTGAAGTGATATAATCTCTTTCATAGTTTTCTGTGGCAGATAGCTGTCTTTAATCCAAAGCCAATCATTTTGTCTTGCATTCAATTCCTGAATTTCCTGTTCTACAGACGTATTTACTTCTTGCAATTCTTCCTGGTATACATGAAATGTTTTTTTCAATCGGACCAATCGATGTTGTGTATCAAAAAAAGCCTTCTTCATATTTTGATAAGTTTCCACAGATGTAATTACACTGTCTGCATTATCTTGAATCATTCCAAAGTCACGAATATCTTGTTTCAGCTCCGGAATCCGCAACAGATTATCCTTAAATCCCTTGAAAGATTCAAAGATACCTTCTTTATCCTCTTTTCTTTGAAATATCGTATCTTCAATGGATGGAATAAGCAATTTTTTTATGAGGTCTTCTACCGTTTTTGCCTTAGCGAAAAACTCAGCAACTCCTCCCTCATCCCCATTAATCTTTTGCATGTTCTTCCATTCTTCAACAAGGATTTGAAACTGCTGAAGTTCCATTTTATACTGCTCATTTGTTTCAGGAATTCGTACGCGAACCCCTTCCGCACGCTGCAATGTTCTTTTATATTCGGTATAGTTAGTTAACTTTCCATTTACCACCATCGGTAAGGTTTCAATTGTGAGCGGTGAATCATCTGAATGCGTAAAATAATAATTAAAATATTGTAAATCCTCAGATTCTGAATTTGCATTTACATAAGAGAATCCAAAGACCGCATATTTGGGTTGATCACCGTCAAGCCGCCAAGATGTTGCAATATGTCCATTTGATCGTTTGGCAACTGTTTCTTTCATTTTTCGTCCAGTTAATGTGACATTCGGCAAAATTGTTTGCATCATCAACTGAATAAAACTTGTTTTCCCACCTCCATTTTCCAAAATAAATAACATATCTCTTCCATCTGGTGACCACGTCAAATCTGGGATCACTTTTTTCCCCTCATCCAAAATGATATTACTCATACGAACTTGTAACAATCGTGGCATGCTAGTTTCCAACCCTTCCATCCGATTTTTGTAATAGATTCATTAGTTGTTCTTTGCGAAAACTATTAAAATAGTATGAAGTAACTATCCTTTTCAACTTTTCAGTTAACTCAATCTCTTTGTATTCTCGCACGATAAACAGATTTTCTTCTTGCATAAATCGAAATACCTTTAGTAAAAAACCAATACGATTATTTTCTGTCAATTCAATATTTTTTGCTTTTTCGTCATATACTCTAAGTCCGTTCCATGCTTTTACAATCCCGTCAATATCTAAGTCATAAAAGTCGGCAAGGTCTTCTGTATCGTCAAACTCTTTTATAGATTTCTCAAACTGTTCTATATGATAGTTAATCGTAGACTCCACATCTTCAATCGTCACATACACTCGAGTTGATAACGTTTGATCTTCACTGTTGTAAAATTTAGAAACCACCGTAAGCATAGCAAAATATGCCAAATACAACTCCCGATTATTTTTCAGTTTCATTTTTATACGAAGCTCTTCATTTGAATAGCTAAAAATCTCATTATCCATGTTTGGTACAATATATAAGCCATCTTTTGCTTCAAATATTTTCATATTAGCTTGTTTCTCAATCAATTGGTGTAAGATATCTTGAACTTGTTCTTTGTCATATAATTGGTACAAATCCCTCTCATTCTTTTCGATTTTTCCTTTTCGTAAAAACACAAGAAATAATTCAAATGCGGCCTCTACCTCAGTTACTTCCCAATACATATGAGTTCCCCCTCTGAATAGTAAAGTTTGCAAGGATATATCCACTCTCCAAAGTCATTGATTCTCCGTTTGGATCAATTGATACGTATCCGATTTCTGTAAATTCTGGATTTTCTATAGTCAATTCATGAAATAGTCTAGCTATCGGTTCCACAAATGGAAGCAATTCTGTCGGAATAATTTCAAATTTTGTTTCTGCTGTATGTAGAGTAACCAAAAAGGAATAAAGCATTAGCCCTTTTGTAATTCTTGTATATGCATTACTATCATCTTCCCGTAAAGTATCCAATATCTCTTTTATCGTGTAGGATTCTTTTGTTAAAAGCGGTTGTAAGAGTAGTTTTAACAGATATCTTTGTTCTCTTTGCAACTGCTCTTCCTCATACCGTTCCTTCCTTTCTTGCTCCATGAGAATTTCTTCATCAATCACAGGGATAAACATTTCTTGCTCTTCCTTCTCCTTTTTTCGCCTTTGTTTTTCAAACATGCGCGCAGGGTGAAAAAAATGAGGGATGCGTAGCGATATAAATGGTCGTACCACTTCACCAAGAGATTCAACTCCTACATGATTTCGTACGATTTCTCCTAGGACTTCTTTTTCAAAGTTAAGCTTCACGGAGAATGCGTTTAAAATCAAGTATTCTATGGATTCGCTCATAACCTTTTCCAGCCTTTGCTTTTCAATAAATAACGATTCATGTAAGGAAATTACATCTGTTAAACGGTAATCGATTTGCAAGATAGTATCTATGCCTTTTTCTTCTTTTTTTGTCAACTCTCCCTTGTAGTATCGATGCAGTGCATCCTCTACGAGATGTTTCAATTCTAAAAACGTAGTTCTTTCCCGAACAGTTTGTTCGTTTACACGCTTCATTTGCAGTTCCAACTCTTTTTTCTTCGATACTTCAATTGCGTCTTTAATAATTTTTCCTTGCAGCTCGATCATTTTTTGCTTTTCACTTCGAATCTGTAAGGATAACTCACGTACTGTCCGGAGCGCCCCATCAAACAAGCCTTTCTCCATTTGTTGTTTGAAGTATAATTGTGAAATAGAAATTTGCAATTCATTAAACATTTCTTTTGTTTTAAATAACATTTCAATCCCAACAGTAGTTAGCTTTAGCTGCACACGTTTTTCTCGCAATTCACGAATATCATACGTATCGTATTCAATATAATGGAATTGAAAATTCTGTTCCTTTTGATTTACAAAATCATAATAGGAAAAAGTATGGGGTGCGCCATTATTACGTAAATACCTGTCTACAAGGACGATCCTTAGCTCGTCCGCTTCCTGAAACGTTATTCCTTCCTTATGAGATTCTTCTAATATTTTTTGGAGAAAATAGGTGAGTTCTTCATTTGTTGTAGGTTTATTTTCGCTTAGCATATTTTCTAATATATAGAGCAAAACTGCCATCCCCAGTGATATTAAAGGATATTCTTTGAATCTATTTTTTGATTGTAATTGTAAGAGAGGCTGAAACACACTAAGATTTTTCATCCTTTCATCGAAACCATGAAACAATTCATTCCAATTTTCCATCCTATACACTTCCTAACCGACGATAATCAACTTTAGTTAATCCTTCTTGTGGGAGATAATGTTGTTTCATAAATATATTTTGCATTCTTACTGCCTCTTCTGCACCAAAATAAGAATAAAAAGCAGTTAATTCCTCTTCACTTATCAGTTGCTCCGTACGTTGCTGTATAGTATGATTTTCATGTTTTTTTAATAAGTCAAGATAGAATGGAACAAATGGTTCACAGATGTAAGGTGTATTTTTACTCATCGAATACCAAATACGGATGCCAGACGGATCCATATCCCCGTAATAATAAATATGACAATCCTGATCATTTTCTAAAATCTCCTGCATGAAAGAAATGCTATGGATGATTTTCTTACCTTCCGCGTATACTAAGAAGTCAAATGAAATACCTGACCAAGTGTTCATACCGCTTTGAAATAAACGCTTCAAACTAAAAAAAGTATCTTTATTTTCGATGATGAGTACCTGTAGTCTTTTTTTCTGCTGCTTCTTACTTTTAATATAAAAAAATGGTTCGTGTGTCTCGTAACAAGCTAGATCTTTATACGTAATACCTAAATGTTTTAATAATGTTTTTCCTTGGGGCCTTTTTAATAATTTTTCATCATGAAATAATTCAAATGAGCGCTCATTTACCGAAATTATTTCTACTACTTGTTTTCCTTCTTCATAGAGAAAATCACTTATTGCATAAATGAAGGGTTCATCGATTTGATATTGGTTGTAGTTTGTCATGTAGTAGGAAAAAGATAATGTGGGGTGAAACATTGTTAATAGTCTTTGTACCTGTATTTCGTTAGTATTTTCTTGCGGCATAAATTGATATCCATTATATAATGGTGGAAACAAACTATTTTCTCCCCAAGATTTAACTGGTTTTATAAGACCTTCTTCTACCAACTTCAACATAGTACGTGCAAATTCATTATAGTAACCTTGCTCTTCATAAAAATCTTTATATTCCCTGTATAGATACTTTTCAATGGCCTCGGTTTTTACCCGTTTTGGTTTTGCTGTTCGTAAAAATGTAAGTATGTACTCTTTCAAAATAATCACCTTTCTATCATTTATATTAATAAATAAAAAGAAAATCATTTAGAACTTAATGAAAGACTTTTTATTACTAATAGCCCAGTGAATTTACTTATTTTTCACTCTAACAAATTACTCTAAACTTGTATTTAAACTACTACATAGGGATTAATTATTCGATAAAAAAAAATTTCTTTTTAAAACCCGTATTCTCCCAAAAACTTAATGCCAAATTATTATCAAAACCAACATAGACATAGATCAAAAAACACTTTCTTTTTCAACCAATCACCAAAGTTTCCCACTAGATATATCTATTTTTATACAAGTTATCAATTTTAATCCTATATTGTAAGTTTATTCTAATATATTGCACTGAATTATTTGTTGCAAGATAAAAATAATTGATAAAATATAATTTGAATATTAAAACTTACTACTTATAGTTAGCTTCATTCTATTAATCAAAAAAACTATTTCTTTTTAAGGTTACCCAAGCGAGTTACACATATTATATAGAGGCTTAAACATGTGATGGCAGATGAAATCAATTTCTAATTTATCCAAAAAAATTCTTTACTCTTATTTACTTGGTGACAGCAAAACTCATATTGATTACTGATTTATGTCTTTCTTACCTTTTCCACAATAAAAGCTCATGCAAATACATAAGTTTCTTAGGTATATTAGTCTACTTCAATAATTTCATTAAATTATTCCAGAATTACTTTACACAAACTTTGCGGACTTTCACACCTCAATAAATTGAAAACTTGCTAAATCACCTTGCTCGATAAGAATCTTCAATTCATCTAACAAACGTAGAATAGATTTTATATTTATGTAAACTTTAAAAATCATTTGCATCTATTACATTCAATACATGAACCAAGTAATATCTCCCAATAGTTGGTTTTCATAAAAAGATAAAAACTCAATATTATCTCCTATTAAAGATGTTTAGCGGTTAACTAGTCGTTAATGCGCCCCCCAGAATTCCAAGTAAATATTTTATTGATACAAGATATAAATCGTCAGTTTTAACTATATAGTTGAGAAGGAATGCTTATAAAAAGAAGGAGGATCATGATGAAATATCAAACAATATTTCGCTCATTAAAAAAATCGCTTTTTATCTTTATACTTTCTTTCAGTATGTTAATTTTCACACTCCCTACCTCTACCTTTGCACAATCCAATGACAATGTAATTTCTGTTACAAATTACTATGTATCGCCAACAGGAAACGACCTCAATCCCGGTACATTAGATCAACCTTTTGCTACCATTCAAAAAGCTGCTAATGTCGCAAAAGAAGGAAGTACAATCTACATAAGAGGCGGAGTTTATAACCAAAAAGTTCGTGTCGCTCATTCTGGTACCTCAGGAGCACCCATTACTTTTCAAAATTACCAAGATGAAAAGGTCATTTTAGATGGTTCTAAAGTCAAGTTAGAGGATGATGGGTTATTTACAATAGAAAACAAGAATTATATTCAAGTAAAAGGATTAGAATTTCGTAATTTAAAATCAACGAAAGTTAACGAAACCCCTATTGGTATTTATATCACCGGAACAGGAAGTTACATTGATATTAGAAATAATTATATCCACCACATTGAAGCGAATGTAAAGAATGGAAATGCACATGGCATTGCTGTATACGGTACTTCATCTAGTGCACAAAATAATTTAAATCATATTGTAATTGATAATAACGAAGTAGCGAATTTGAAATTAGGGCTAAGTGAGGCTATTGCTGTGAATGGAAATGTAGATTCTTTTGAAGTTACCAATAACAAAGTGCATGATAACAACAACATCGGAATTGTTCTGATTGGACATGAAGGCGTATCTCCAGTAGCTGCTTTAGATCAGGCACGAAATGGAGTTGTTCGTAATAACATTGTCCATCACAATTCATCCATCAATAATACGAGTTATAATGAATATTCCGCTGATGGTATTTACGTGGATGGTGGGAAGGAAATTATCATTGAGCAAAATCAAAGCTATGAAAACGACCTCGGTATTGAAGTAGCTAGCGAACATGCAGGAAAAAGTGCAAGCCAAATTACGGTTAGAAACAATACGATATCCAATAATATCATGAGTGGCATTGCAATTGGTGGATATGATAGTCAGCAAGGATATGCAGAAAATAACACAATTACGAACAATGTAATTTATAAAAATGATACAAAAGATCAAGAGAGTGGCCAAATCGAATTAAATTACGATACTCGGAACAATGTAATTACCAATAACCAAATCTATGCAAGTAATAGCCGTATTTTTATTAGCAATAATTTTAATAAAAACACAGGAAACAAGCTTGATTACAATCATTACTATGGTGAATTCGATCAAAGTAATGGCTTATGGCAATGGAAAAGAAAAACATATAAAGGATTTTCATCTTATCAAGCAGGTATGAACCAAGAAGGAAATGAACAACATAGTGTATTTAACAAATTATCACCTGCGTTCAAATTAATTGAAAAATAAAGCAAATCTACTAAAACAGCTGTATCTTAGCTTATTTCATCTCCCCTCTTCTATAAAAGTGAACGTAGAGGAGCTATCAATCTCCATTATTAACAATAGAATTGGCACCTTTTATATATTGCATACAGATGTTTGCGGCTCTCTTTTATCTACAAACCAGGTATTCGCAAATTGATGTTGATTTGTAATGAAATTTAAACAAAAAACCACAAACCCATAATTTATGGTAAACAAAAAGACTCCACTTTGAAAAAGGTTTAATCAAAATGGAGTCTTTTGTTAGAAATCTGCATTTAGTTTTTATAAAAAAGATTGTTCAAAACTCATGAACATATCTATCATAATCATTTACTCATACATGAACTATTCTTCAAACCAAAACAAAACTTCAAGAGGTGCTTTTAAAACCTTCGCAATATCATAAGTAAGTTTGAAGGAAGGGTTATATTTTCCATTTTCGAGATTGCCAATTGTTTCCCTTCTAACACCAACCTCCTTGGCTAAATCTTCTTGAGACATATTTAGCTTTACTCTATATTCTTTCATTCTAGTCTTAAGTGGCATCTTGCATTCCTTTCTTTTCTCTGCGCTCAAATATTTCTAAATTAATTATAAATGTGCCTAAAGGTATGAGAAATGAAATTATAACGAATAACCGAATTATATGTAAATTTTCTAATATAAAAACACTCAAAAGTAGTATACTTCCTAGTACTACTGCTACGAAAAAAGCTCTTGTAGCGGCGATCCGAACATGCAGTATAAAAAGCTCATCTGGTACTACTTTTGCATATGCGAAGAAGAAAAAGAAACCGAAAAAATAATATGCCCATGAAATATTACCTAAAAATGTAAACGGACCTAAAAACCCCAAAAAACCGAGAAATCCTAAATAAGACAACTTATTTTTCATAAAAACCCCCATGTGATGTATTTCGCTCTTTATGTTATGAATATATCACATTAACTTTAAAATAAAAAGGACTGAAAACAGTACAATTTTTATAGACGATACGTCTATTTAATAAAGAACACAACTTTATTAAATAGTAATAGTAACACAAACACATATTATATGATAAATAAGAAGAGTCCATTTTGACATAAGCTTGTTCAAAATGGACTCTTTCTTTGTAAATTGGTATGCGATTTTCATAAAAAGTTTGATCGTTTTGTTACTCATTATTTTGTTTAACTCTCCGTCAATTTAAGTACCATTCTTCACTAATAGGGATAAATATAATGACTGTTAACCATTATATTTATGATACTATATATAATAATACAATTAATACAATGGAGGTCTACAACATGAAAAATATAAAGGAATTCCTCAACAAACCATTTATTAAATACCCATTAGCTATCATTTCAGCTATAGCTATAATAAAAACAGGCTATGATTTAGGTTCCTTCATAATAAAATTTAAACATATTTAAATCGTAAAAAGGAAATTGATCTTTTTAACAAATGGGCCATTTCCTTTTTATATTTTATCGCATCTTTTTTCAAAACATAGTGACTTTATTTAAAAGTGACAATTGGGTAATAATATGATTTCGTGCTCTAGTTAAGAGACTATGTTTAAGCATAAAATATCTTCATCTAAATCAATTCTTTTGTTATCGATAGCCCTCAAAATATAATGAAAATCTTTTATTACTGTACAATTTTCTAGAAAAAATACGGCTTAACTCTTTTCTTATTCCAAACTAGTTATATTATTCCGTATAATAAAGATATACATATATACTACTATGATTCGAGGAGGCTTTTGTATTGAACTATGGCTGGGCTGGAACTATTGAACAATTTAAGCAATTAGATGTACAGTTTTTTATTAAACAATTGTTAGATCATGTTTATAAAACCAATACAAATGATACAAAAATAGATTCTCAAAAGAGAGCATGGATTGATAGTTATAATAAACTACAAGATTTATTTAATCGATTTTCTGATTTAGATGTATCACTTATTTTTGAATATGAGATTTTACGCGGAGGCGGTCGTCGCCCAGATGTACTTTTACTGATCAATGGTTATCTGATAGTCCTCGAATGTAAAAGTTATAATAGCGTTTCACCTTCTGAATATATCCAAACATCTCTTTATATGCGTGATCTTGAACATTATCACTCAGCTATTCAACAATCTAACATGCAAGTCATAGGTGTTTTACTGCTTACAAACTATGAAGGCGAACGCTGGGTTTTCCAAAAAGAGTATCAAGTAACCCTTTCAACAGTTGATGGATTGGAAAGTATTCTTAAACGAATATTAAATAAAACAGAAGCACCAACTTTAATGCTAGAGGAAGTAATCAATGGTGTCTATGAACCCTCACCTTCTATGCTAGAAGCTGCTCGTTCTATTTTAAATAATGAACCATTCCCTGACATTAAAGCTGTATCAAGCAGTAATTTCCCAGAAGTACAACAAACTGTACGCTCAATTATTGAAGAAGCCCAACATACAAATACCCATCATCTTATTTTGGTATCTGGCGAGCCAGGAGCAGGTAAAACATATTTAGGTCTGACCATTGCACACGAGATGAAAAATGCAGTTTATTTATCTGGTAACGGCCCATTAGTAGACGTATTACAAGATACGTTGAAAAATAGAACCTTCGTACAAGGTCTATATGGCTATAAAATGGATTTTCTCGAAAAGAGAATGATTCCAAAAGAACAAATAATCATTTTTGATGAGGCCCAACGAGCATGGGATACAAAAAAAGTCGATCAATCACTCACTCGAAGAAATCGAGAAGTTCAAAACTTAAGTGAACCGGATATTATAATGAATGTTACAACAAACAATAAACCGTGGAGTGTAACAATTGGCTTAATCGGAGACGGACAAGAGATCTATTCTGGAGAAGAAGGCGGTCTCGCCCTGTGGAATCATGCGATCGCTGGAAAAAACGTGACTGTTCACTCTAAACATTCTAATTCTATATTCACAAATGCAGCACATTATAGAACACATTCTCAGCTACATTTAAACTCATCTTTCCGTGCTCATGCAGCTTTAAAATACTATAAAATTATTAATACCTTATTAGATGCTAATTTTGAACAAACAAAACAGCTTATTCATAAGCTACCAAAAGAACATTATCAACTTTTTATTACGCGTGATTTAGCCAAAGCCAAACACACTTTACATCAGCTTTATCAGGATGATACAAAAACAGTTGGCGTTGTCTGTGCTGGTGGCGCTGATCATCAAAAAGAAGTCCCTGTTCTACCAAGAGATGAACGATATGAACGCCCTAGTAAGATCGCTCAATACTTTAACTATGCCGAATCCCAATACTATTGTAGAGCGCTCAACTACAGCTCAACTGAATTCCAAACACAGGGTCTTGAACTAGATATGACGCTTGTTCAATGGGATGATGATCTATATCTACAAAATGGGAATTGGAAGGGGCAACACTATCAATGGGGTGTCGAAGATCCGTTCCAAATTAAACTCAATGCATATCGAGTTATTTTAACAAGAGGTCGGGATGGAACAATTATTTACATACCACCAAAACCCATTCTAGATGAGACTTGGAACTTATTTAAAAATCATTTGCATATTCCTGAATTGATGTTTTAAAGCTTATAATAAGAGACTATATTCTAGGATTCTTTAGAATATAGTCTCTTATTTTTTATTTTTTAACAACCAGAGAATTGTTCTTACATGCCTTAAAACATTGCAAGAAGGAGTTTCTTTAAACAACTAGTATTATAAGAAATTATCACTTAAGAAGTTGCTGTTTCTTTTATTCCCCTAAATACTGAATCGCTTTGCGATACTTCTCCAATCGTTTTAGGTCTTTATCTGTTATCCTAGCAAGTCTTGAGCGATCAGAATTATGTTTTAAGTCTGCAAGTTTAACTGTACGGGCAAGAGAATTTTCTTTCACTCTGCACAAATACTCAAAATAAGGTGTGTATTTCTCTTTTGTCAGTACCTGCACTGCCTCAACTACGTTATGAGGTATACCAGCACTTAACAGATCATTAGCAGTTATCTTTGTATCTTCCAGAACATCATGCAAATAAGCAGTAGCCTTCTCTTCGTTCGTATTTACAAAGCTAGCAACCGCCTCAGGGTGTTTGATATAATCCATACCTGCTTTATCTACTTGTCCAGCATGGGCTTTTTTGGCTATCTCATGAGCTATCTTTATATAATCAGGTAACATCGCAAAAACTCCCTTTCTTTAAACAAAATCTCCCCCTCTAGCCAGCTATTCTAAAAGTGAAGGAGGAAAATATTGATATAATCCCTTAGCAATTCATTGGAATTCATCTTGAAACAAAAAATTTATAAAAAATGCCATCCTCTCTGTATATTTCTACAAAAAGAATAGCGTTTTTTGGTTATACGGATACATTTTTATTTTAATTTGAATTACACCCTTTTCTCTTACGGGTATTTACTATATTAATGAAGAAAATTAGTCCGAAGATAAGGAATAAAAATGGGTGTACCCATGTTCTAAAATTAACAAGACTTATAATAAACATTATAATGCAAAGGATACAACCTATAATATCAATGCTAAAAGATAACTTCCCCTTTATGTTTTTCATTTATAACTATTCCCTTCCAGATGCCATCTTTAATTTATAATTCTCAATATAATAATAACATATGTTTCGATTTTTAACTTTTTTACATTTAATTACTTTTTTTGGTTCTGGTGCAACAAACACCTGTATTGTGTGCACCAGGGTAGCAAGGTAGCAATTACCGATGAAATTAAAAGTAAATCTGAACAGGTTGAAGAATCCATTACAAAAAAGCTAACGAAGCAAAAATAAACAACATATAGATTTGAATTATATTTCTCAACAACCAAAATTACTTAATGTGGTAAAATAATAATTGGATTGGCATCCAATACCATATTACGTTGGTTCAAGTCGCAGAAAGGCACCTTAGGGTGTCTTTTTTTTGTTTGAAACACATTCTGCCAAAATACCTGTATCTTTTTTGAATTACGACTCATATAATCCAACAAACTTCGTATATATAATTTGTTACCCTAAATGGGTTGACAATACGAACAGTTATAGGAGGATTTTGTGAATGGTAAAAACAGCATGTGTAAGTATGATTACTGGCATTCTTTTAATATGTTCAACAGGATGTGCCACTCAAACTGATTCTATTACAACTAAAACTCAATCAGTAGATGATGGCGCATATACAACAAAAGAAATCACAGACGCATTTCCTGTAGGAACCCCCATAACTACTTACATTCAAAAAGAAGATAAACTGAACGTAAAACATATCACCAGTATTACACTTACAGATGGTGGCGTCGGTAGAGTTTTGGAAGCAACAGATGGTTTTGTTGTTGTATGTGGGAATGAAAAAGGAATTTTTGATGTATTAATATTTAAAACCATGGAAGATGTAAAGAAATATGAACAGAGTTTAAAGCGATAATTAATATCCTTCTTATGCCTTTTACACAGACATTGTCCTCTATCTCTTGCTATGGCCTTTTCTAAGTACAGTATAATTGCGTCATGAATACACACACGTTATAATAGTCACCTAATTACATATTAAGAGGTGCAGAAAATGAATAAAACTGAATTAACAAAAGTAGTAGCAGAAAAAGCTGAACTTACACAAAAAGATGCTGCAGCAGCAACACAAGCATTATTAGATACAATAACAAATGCGTTAGCAACTGGAGAGAAAGTACAGATTCTTGGTTTTGGTACATTTGAAGTACGTGAAAGATCTGCACGTACAGGACGTAACCCACAAACAGGTGAAGAAATGCAAATCGCGGCTTCAAAAGCACCTGCTTTTAAAGCTGGAAAAGAATTTAAAGAGGCAGTGAAATAATTACACATAGTCAAAAGGCTTTCCACACCCCAGCTTTGCCCCCTACCCTTCGCATATCCTGTTTTGGCTAGCTAATCTGGTTTGTTAAGGGGGGAAAAGAGAAGGAGAGCAAAAAAAAGAATCCTTTAAAAATCAGGATTCTTTTTTTTGAAGTATCGCCTATTGTAAAGTATTTTTATAAGAATGTGTAGTAGAAGGTTATAGCAAATCCGATTAAAAAGAGTAATGATACGAGGAGATAAACTCTTTTTTTGTTATCTTTTGCTATTATTTTATCTAGTGTAATAAAAATACCAACAATACCTGCGATTAATGCGAATTTAGAGAATTCAGATGGATATGTGAAGGCAACTACTGCGAAACAAGCAATAATCAATGTTAGTCTATAAAACAGTATTCCTTTAGACATTTCCATTTGAGGAATCACACCCTTCTTTTTATATTTGACTAGCAGCGCAACCAATTGCGTAACCAGCTAGACATCCAAGACAACCACCACATGCATATGGACTAGCAAATAAACATCCTCCACATGCACCTTCGCAAGCCCATTTAGCCCATTGAGGCATAGTTTTCCAGTTGTTTTTAATACAACGTTGAACATCTTCCCAGTAACCTGCTTTTGCATTGTTTTCTTTTAAGATTGATTCACTTTTTCCATCAGTGAATAATTTCATCTGATTAAGTTTTCCATCTTTTGAATTTAGGTCTAAAGTCCCTACATTTTTACCATCTAATGTTTTTACTGTTAAAAGAATCGTATCACCATTATTTGGTGTTTTCAACTCTAAAAATGTAGGGTCTGCAAACTTACTTTCAGATTCGTTAAATCCTACAGTTAGATATTGTTTTGTATCATTAGATTTAGGGTTTTCTTTTGAAGGAATTATGATAGCCGATGTTTTATTCTCTTTATAATCGACTTTAACAGCTTCTTTCCATTCAAAATCTGCTGTGGAATAAATACTTAATTTGTTTTGTTTAAGATCAGTTAATTGTTTTTTTACTTTGTCCAAAATTTGTTCGTCAGCAAATTTATTTGTTTCGTTTTTCGAAAGATTTTCTGGTTTTTTACAAGGTACACAATCGATCTTTTTTTCTTTGGTATTATTATTAATATTGTTACTAGTATTATCTTGTGCAAAAACTTTTTCTAAATTTAGTGAGTATGGTTGAAAAACTCCAAAAGCTAATATAACTACGACAAAAACTAATCCTAAAAATTTTTTCAAACTAATACAGCTCCCTTATAAGTATAATTTCTCCTCACATCCATAATAGAACAAAAAATGAAAATTTTTAATATTTTTCTAATAATTGGAATATAATGTTAGCTTAGAGAACTTTGATATATTCCGTTTTTCATTTATTTAAAAATCAGATTATAAAAAAACACCTTCAAGAATGAAGGTGTTTTTTTCTTATAAGTCAGCGTGTGTTTGTAATAAATAATCTGGTCTTGCTGGTGCACCTCCACCGTCTCCTATATTTACAGCTTGATTTTTAAAAGAGTCGTTTAACCCTAACGATAGGATACTAATTAAAGATATTCCAAGTATAGTTAGATAGATTTTTTTCATTATTTTAACGCTCCTTTTTCTAATTCATTTTTTTGAGCTGTATTGCTCATATAAAAATATTGACTTGCTTTGTTATGGTTATTTTCTTCATAAAACTTTAGAGCTAAGATATCAGCATATTCTTTTACGCATTCCCATAGTTTTTCTTGTTTGAAATAAGTAATACCTTCTGAAATAAATATTTCTAAAGTTAATGTAGGGACATTGTTGTTGAGGGCTCTTAAAATTTTAAAACGATGTTGGAATTCTTGATTGTTAAAATCGTTACTAAGTTTTAATCCTTTTTGAATTAGTTGATCGCTGTAATTATGGTCATTTATCTTATAGTATTCATATGCTTCTACGAAAAATGCTTTGAAATGGTTTGGATTGTTCTTTGTTACTTCAGATACATGACGAATCGCGAGTTTAGATAAATTTTGTTTTGAATATAACCAAGCTAAATTATGTCTTACCATAAGGATAGAATTTTTATGGTTATTTTTTTGGAATGTGTCTAGTGCCTTATTAAATGACTCCTCAGCTAATTCGAAATGTTTTAAATCAATACAACACAGACCTATAAAATTGTCACATAGTGCTACATTTATTTCATAACCTTCATGTTTTAAAAATTCTTCTTTAGCTAATTTTATATAATCAAGAGCTATTACTTGTTTATAGATTTGATAATAAAAATACCCCATTCGATAATTAAATTCAGCATGTTCTATTGGATCAGGAATGTGTATTAATAGTTCTTTAGCTTTTTCATAGTGTTCACTTGCTTCAGTGTAATTGGATGTTAAAGTAGAATGGAATGCTTTAAAGAAGTGATAATAATAAGCTAGGAAGTCATCTGCTGGAGTTGTGAAATTATCCATTTCATCAAAACTGCTTTCGTTAATACTTATCCAATCTGTTAATGCTTTGTATCTAAAATCTAATAAAGAATAATATAAGAGTACGTTTTGATTTTCCTTGACATTGTTAATTTCATTTTCTATATACTCTTTTAATTGTTTTGCTTTAACTAATTGTTGTTTTAACATGGATTGATACCAGTCGTTTAATAATTTTGTTATTTGTTCATTTTCTAGTTGAACATTCATAGAATCTTCCCCTTTTCCAAAATTATCTATATCTAATGTAAAACCATGGTATCATGGTATTACATTAGATTAACCTTTAAATAAGTTGATATATATAATTTTGAATATTCTGTTCATTTTACCTTTAATTTTATTGCGGCCTTTATTTAGTATGGTTTTAGCAAAAAAATACTAATAAATCCAGGGCACATTTATGGACATAATGAAGGATATTACATACGTTTATCATACACCTATGCTTTAATTTTATATTTATTAAATTCAATATATTAATTAATAGAAATTACCCATACACTTTAATGTTAGGTCATTGCCATCAAGTTAAGAAATTCATTATCCTAAAAATGAAAAAAATAATTTGTCATAAATTGGTGTAGAGAGATAAAAATTTTCTTTTTGTGGGTATGTTAAAATTTTAGCTTGATGGACATATGTCACGCCCCCTATTACTGATTGTTGTTAGAACTGCTGCTCCCACAAGAAAAATATCTGAAAAAATTATTTTAAAACAAAACCTCTTTATAAAAGAACACAAGCTCGTATATAATAAGAACAAACGTTCTTTTGTTTAGGAAAGAATAGCAGTGTATGACTATTCTATCTTACCGAATAGAATCATCTTATGTGTTGATTTACGTAGCTTTTACGCTTCTATAAGTTGCATCAAAATGGGGTTAGATCCTATGTATACACAATTGGCAGTAGTCGGTGATGTAAATAGAAACGGTTCTTTCGTATTAGCTGCCACTCCCCCATTAAAAGAATTGGGAGTAAAGAAGATGGCCAGATTATACGAGATTCCTCGAAGAAAAGACATTCTTGTTATAAATCCGATTATGGGAACATACATTAAATGCTCTAATTACATAACAAAGTTAGCTTTGCAGTACGTTCCTATTGAGGATTTTCACCAATATTCCATCGACGAGTTCTTCATGGATATTACGGATAGCATTCATTTATTTACTAACGATCCCTATGAATTTGCGTTGAAATTTAAACGTGAAATATATGCAAAAACACAGATCGAATGCACAATAGGAATTGACCCTAACCCTTTAATGAGCAAAATAGCTTTAGATATAGATGTAAAATAAAATAAATTTACGTAAACATGTTTAAATCATTATAAAGGAGCATAAAAGAATGCAAGAGGTTCAAATAAGAAAGAATGCAGTAGGAGCAATTATTCATAATGATATTAAAAACTATCCCTATTTAAATATACCTATGGTTATTAAAGAGAAAGATGGACAGATTTATGAAGTTATAAACACTGGTTTTCACACTAATAATGCAGTAAGAATGATAACAACGGACGATTTTGCTACAACCAGAGTAAATACACCGATTGTAACTGTAAAAAACAGTGATGGTAATATTCAAGTATACCGCTTGCCTTTAGAATTGGAATCTTGGGTAATTTCTTGTATGCAGGCTGCTTCTGCAGGAAAAATTTCATTTCCATGTAAAGTTTCCTTTGGGATTATAGATACAAAATATTATGTTGAATTCATTTAAAATTAGAATACATTTAACATTTGATGTAAATAAAGACGGAACACCAACATTTTGCAAATTCTGTACGTCAAGACTAAATCTCTTAATCAAACCATATTTTATTATACGTACCAAAACTAATTACCAACAACAAAATAGCCTAAAAAATATTAAACATCCTTTATTAACGATATTATTAATGTCAAATAAAAAAAGAAGAGAGAAAACATTCTCTCTTCACCAATAATATTTTACAGAGTAAGTAGGGTAAAAAACTATATAGAGATGAACCACGAAAATACTTTACCTAGTGAATTATATCATAAATCACTCTAAAAATACATATCACTTACAATTTTGTTTTATTTATGACAAAATTGTTAAATATTTGAATGCAGAAAGGCTTTATATCTAAATGAATAGAATGGTGTTGGTGTGGTAATAAAATTTAAGGAGGCTTTCTATTATGTTTTCAAAAAAACAAAAATTATTAACAGTAGTTACAACATTAACATTAGGGTGCGGATTTACTTTTGGCTTAACACCTGCTTCTGCGGATACTGCCAATAACACTTCTCCAATTAAGGAGGAACAGGTACGAATACAAATACCTTTCACGGGCTATGTTATTTCAGCAGACGATAATTACTTAATTGTTGCTGATACTTTTACGAAAGAAGAAGCACTTTATTATCAGCATAATTGGTGGGAGCTAGTTTCCCAAAATAAAATTTTAAGAGTACCTGTATCCAATGGTGAAAACTACAAATTAGGTGAAAAATTAAACGTATACGCTGCTGCTTGGACTTACTCTTTACCACCAATCGCTATAATGCCAACAATTGAAAAAGTAGTTGATTAAATACTGCTTATCTAATAAAAGAAACATTGCCCTAATTAGAGCAATGTTTCTTTTCCTCATTTGACATTAGAAATTGAAATGGATGAGAACAAATTTGGAATGCTATTCTCAAAAGCTAATGAAAAAGAAGGGATTAATTCATTTATTCTTTCTTGCATTGGTTTCTTATCTACTTCTCCAAGTTCGTTCAAAAGTTCATTCTCTTCTAAAGACTCATCTCCATTGATTAACATCCTTAACATATCTGAGTTAATGATATCATGAGGCGAATGAACTAGCCCATTCATCATTATATATTTTTGGAGCATGGATGAATTCCCCTCATTCGCTTGCTTTACAGCTTGTTTAAGGTATAAATCAAAATATTTCTGTGCAAATTTCACACCTTTTAGTGGAACAGCTCCTACATGTTCAACACCTTTCCAACGTAAATCCGCAATTGAACTCAGCCACCATGCCGGTTCAATAGCTTGTTGCATACGTTGCAGCACCTTGCGTTCGAATCCAGGTTTATGAGTAGAATGTTCTTTTAAACAAGTATCTAACATTTCAGCTTCAATGGCAGCTACGGTCATCCCCTGTCCATAAATGGGATCAAAGTTACAAAAAGCATCACCTAACACTAATAATCCAGATGGCCAATTTTCCATTTGTTCAAAATGTTGACGAGTTGACTCCTGCGCTCTAAATCCTCTTGGGACACTAATTGGTTCTAACTCTTTAATTAACTCCCTCATCATAGGGGTAACTAAAGAATCCAGTTCTTTTTCATATTCTTTTGAATTGGTTGGTGGATAGTGCATCCCTCCAGCAACAAATAGTAGCGCTTGAGCTATGTTATCTTCAATATATAATAACCCTACAGCACCAACGTTTTTAGCAGGATCTCCTTCAGAAATTGCACTCAATTTCTCTTTGATATGTGACGGTACTTTATAATATCTCGTGCTATATCCAAAATTCACCTTTAAACGTTCTGATTCTGGAACATCATATCCCATAGATGTAAGCCATTTATTGAGTTTAGATTGACGACCACATGTGTCAACTACCAAATCGGTTAACACAGTTCGCTTTGTTTTTAATTCGTCTCGTTCTTGAATATGAATCCCAATAACACGCTTGTGATCAGACGAAGCTAAAAGGCCTGTCACCGCTTGCTTTGAATAAAAATGTACATTAGGAATTTCTTGCACACGTTGGCGGATTGTCCATTCTAACAATGCTCGACTGCTTGCTGCACCTTTTCGTTCTATAACTAGTTCCAGTTCCCCATACGGAGAAAATCGAATCATTTTATCATTTTTGACATTATGGGCCCCTAGATTTAATAGATCATCAACATATCCAGGAAAGAAACGGTTCATAATTATTTCTCCACGTGGTAATACACGATGGGGATGAAAGTCTTGGGGTGTACCTGGCCGTTCAGATGGTTTTTGAGGTAACTCATCTTTTTCAACAACTATCACTGCCTCAAAATAACTGGAAAGCACGCGTGCAGTAAGTAAGCCTGCAATACCAGCTCCAATCACAAGTGCCTTTTCTCTTTTTTGCTGTTGATATGGTAATTGACTATCCATCAATAATCTCTCCTCTTTCTAAAAAGTATGTTTGTTCAGCATGAATCTATTAAAACTTTTCCAGAAATCAGAATAAACAAATGATGATTCTTCATTATTTTAGTAAGGAGCCCGTTGATATAATCGTTCCTATAAATAATAAGATTTTACTGCATGATAGGCTAGCTAAAGCGCTGTTGGTATTTCGTTTCATTATGCCCCTATTGGGATCAGCCTCCAACATTCATATTATTAAAATTATGTTAGTCCAAGTCAGAAAAAGTACACTTAAATGAGTATCTTTTTAACAAAATTCAGGTTCATATAACCTGTATAAATGCGCACCGCTTATAATAGTTTTTTTAATACTGCTTTATCTCCCCTTTAATATTTTTTATAATTTGCACCTTAAATGTATCACTTTTATTACCCTTATAAATATTTAGGTTTTTTAGAAATATTTATTTGATTTTTAGTAATATTAGGATTCTATTTTATCTACTAGAAACTAGAGGGTTTGAGAAAAGTATGTAATAATACATAATAAATAAATCAATCAGATATTATGATATACTTTCAAAGAGCTGATACAAAATTTCTTTAGATTGGAAAACTAAAGTCTTATCTACCTAATTGTGGGGACGCCTTATGGCGTCTTTTCTTTTTTTATTATAAGAAAACCCTCAAACATTCATATACTTAAGGGTTTATTGATTGAAAGATAGAGCTGTTTGGAGTTCCTTAAATTAAGAACAAAGCGGGATTACTCCTAAACCAATTAATAAAGCTGCAGCAAACGCTGGAATTGGCGCAGGAATCTCGATACCTTCTACAACTAAAAAGTATTGACCATTTACTACTTTAAAACAAACTAATTGCATGGCTAATCCTCCCTTCTGTTAGGATTAATACATTATATTAAACAATCCTATTATAGTTATAATTAAATGTTTTGTTTTTTAGAAAATGGGTAATCAATATTCCGGGGAAGCACATTAAATCATCTTTCCCTTATTTTCAAAAGGACCTGCTCAAGTCATACGTAAAAACATAAGGTAAATTAAATTGTATACACGCTGATCACGGTGATTTTTCGATGCACCCATCATAATGAATCTCTCCTTTTCCTCTTTTTATCAGTATTGGTAGGTAAAGAGGGAGGCAGACACAAAAACAGGTTGTGGAGAAAGTCTTCTTCACAACCTGAGATTAAGTTATATATCCAAATATGGCCTGTTCTTTTAACTATTTAGTCTTTTATAATCTGTTATAGTCGATATAACTAGAGTCATAATAAATCCACTGACCTGTTCCAATTCTTAGCCAACCATTTTTTTCTTCATATACTGTAACTTTTTCGCCTTTACTTGTCTTTCTAACAATAGAATAGTTTGTACCTGATCCGCTTCGAACATTTACCCCAATACCATTAATTTGAGCCGTTCCAATTACCTTTTCAACACTACCATTTTCAATTACTTGTAGCATATTTAGAATGAATGTTGCTGTTTCACCACGAGTTGTTGTTCCTTTAGGGTCGTATTGATTGTCACCCTTACCTCTTACAATACCTAGGCCATACAGTCTTTGTACATCTTCTTTATATATAATTTGGTCTTTATCTGAGAATGGTAGGTTTACAACTGGTCCCCATATACCTTTATACTGTAAAGCCTTGTTTACAATAATTGCTGATTCTTCTCTTGTAATAGGTGTGTTTGGGTCAAAATAACCATCTCCTCTACCTTGAATGATACCTGCACTTGCAGTACGTTTAATACCATCCCGTAAAGTTGAATTTGCATCGTTTAGGTCTTTAAATGAAGCATCTCCAGCTGGCAGGTTTAGAGAGTTAGAGATTAATTGAGCAAATTCGGCTCTTGTTATCGCTCTATTGGGTGCGAAAACTCCGTTTCCTTCCCCTATCATAATACCTCTTCTATTTAACTCTCGAATAGCTTCTTCATACCACCCTCCTGTAATGTCATCCTTTGGTTGATAAAGATTATTATAATACCCCTCAACGCTATTTACGAATACATCCCATTGCCCATTATTAATCATGTTAGCAGGGCAGATTTTACCGCTCCATTTTTGGTGTTTTACAATGTTATTTAACGGTACACCAGTTTCTTTCATTAAATAAGCTACAAGTTTCTTAGCGTTATCTACCGCTTTACTGTAGTTTCCGTCACTATTAACTGCGATTTCAATTGCAATGGATTCTCTATTACCTGGACCATCACCGTCTCCTGCATGCCATCCGTTCTCGTTTAATGGTAGGTGTTGATAAATCTCTTTATCGTCTACTGTAAAATGCCACGATGCAGCTCGGTCTGTGTTTCCTACTGCTTGGTTATATAGGTATTGAGCGTGGTTTCTAGCACCTGCTCCTACACTTGTATTATCAGTCTCATGAATTGTAATGTACTTTGGACTCATGTAGTTTTGAGGACGAATATTATCGTTACCTGCTGGAACAATCCATTCAGTGAATGGAACACCGTTTATTGTACTAGAGGTACTAGGTGATATGGGAGACAGACTACGTTTTGTTCTGTTTGAATTGTTAGGAACAGTTAATGTACCTGTTTCTTCATGAATACCTTCTGAACGTTGAAAACTATCTGCTTTCTTATTGTCGACAGTACCTCCACCACGTCCGTCTACCTCTTCAAAACTAGCTTCAATACTTTTTAAAGCCTGTTCATCTGTTGTTGTTTTACTTTGTTCCTGAACGTTTGTAGGTTGCTTATTGTTTACTAATTCTTGTTCCTCTGCAAACGATACCAATGGTGAAGATAATACTGTTAATCCTGCCGTGAATGCTACTACTTTTTTATTAAATTTAATGTTCATTTCTAATTTGGTATACCTCACTATTTTAATAGATATACCTTCCTCCTTGTACTTCTTTTAGTGTGAATGTTAGTTTAGATAATGGTAGCCTGAACCCTCAAAATAACAGATTGATTTTACATTTCATATGTCAAAACGACATCTATAATTCCTACATGAAATGTTAGTACTTTAGAATTATAACACAGCACGATTGCAATACTTCCAAGACTCTTGCAAGTAATCTCCTAATCTTGGATATACTGATAGTATGACTCTAAAAAAAGGCATGATCACATCGCTATCAAGCTAACAAAATAAAATCCCCCTAAAATGAAAAAACACGATCTATTCTTTCTATAAAAACATAAGAATAGATCGTGTTTTTTCATGTCTAAATTTGTATTCAATATTCAAAAGTATTTAAGTCCTATAGGTTTCCTACAAAGAAGAATGGAATTTTATCTATTTGAGGTAGCACCCCATCACTATCAAACTAACAAGAACGAGTTATCGCAAAACACTAATTACGAGCAACACGCCAAAATTTTTGTTCTGGGAGTATTATATTATCTTGACTTGATGGGCATGTTTGGTAAGCACCCTATTTTGAAAACCAACGCTTATAATCAAAAAAAGCGCATAAGTATTTAAGTATTTAAGTATTTATATTGGAAAGTGGGATACTTCACCATCGGATGGTACTAAAATATTGTTGGAAAGTCCTTTTTCATTGATAAAATCTTTTAATTCTTTTCTAGTTAGTAAGTAATGATTAACAGCTTCCATATGTATTTGATAAATAGCTTCTTTAGTCATAATTACAGGATTCCCTTGAAGAAATTTTGCCTCCCTCCATTTACAACAATTACTTCTGGATTATACGTTTTAAGCACCTTTCGAACGTCGGTACTTATCAACATTCAGGGGCAACACATTAAATAATTTTTCGCTTATTTTCAAAAGGACCTGCTCAATTCATACGTAAAAACATAAGGTAAAGTGAACCCATTAAAATCCGTGGAATGGATCCTAGTTGTATTCTCTTATCTAAAGGAGGAACTATTATTATGGGATATAGTGGTAGTTGCGGCGAAGGCTGCGGTTTTGCTGGAGGCTTTGCTTTACTCGTTGTACTCTTTATACTATTAATCATTATCGGATGCAGTTGCTTCTGCTAAAAAACTATTAGAAAAGGCACCTTGAAGTGACCCCTGTCAAGTAGACAGTATTCAAAAAACACAACTAAGCAACCTGAGTTCTATATTTATATGGACTCAGGTTATTTAGTTTCTTTTGGAACCTTTGGTGATT
>NZ_JAKUFY010000005.1:0-100742 GCF_022663675.1 Bacillus cereus group sp. BfR-BA-01355 | reverse complement strand
TGTTACATAAAAGCCAACCCAATTAACGCGATCTAAAAATTGGTTTAATAATGCGGACGCATTTGATAAGTTTGCGACTACGTTTGATTCGCCAGTTAATAACGCATCCAGTTGTTTAATTACTGTCTCATATTGCTGCACGCGAGATCCTGCATAACTTTCTTTAGTAAACATGGAAACAGCTCCTTTTTTATCGAGATGTGTAAAATATTAGCAAAATACGATGTATTTCACATGACTTTGTCGATAGAAAATTAAAGGAATTTGTCTTAAAAGTCAAGAAATTTAAACTATAGCTGTTCATTGAGAGGAAGTGAGCGCATGAAGCAGACGAAACAAAAAGTAATTGATGCGGCAATATCGTTGTTTAATACGAAAGGTTATGATGGAACGTCGGTGCGAGACATTGCAAAGCGAGCGGATGTGAATGTAGCGAATATTTCATATTATTTTGCTGGGAAGCAAGGTTTATTAGAACAGCTTATTACTGATTTTTTAGAAGGGTATATTCATGTGATTGAAATTTCGTTTGAACAGAGAGAGTATTTGTCGGCTAAAGATGTGATGGTGCAAATGGTGCGTGGGATGTTACGATATCAATTTGAAAATAGAGAACTAACACGTTTCTTCTACCGAGAGCTTTCGCTTGATACGACATTAATTCGTGAAGTGATGACCGTTTATTTTTCTAAAGAAAGATATTATATAGAGCAAATTATTAGGCAAGGACAAATAAAACAAGAATTTCAGAAAGTATCATTTACAATGTTTATGACGCAATTAAAAGGCATGATAAATATGCCGTTTTTATATCCACAATATATATCAGAAGTACTGCATTCTTTCCCGTCTGAGACATTTTTCATAGAAATGTACACGAAAGAGATTGAGCAATGGATGGAACAAGCATTATGTAAAGCGAATATGTACCGTGAATGGCCAAGAGCTGTTCATATGTGAAGAATCCCCACCTAACGAACTGAGGTGGGGAGTTTTATGTTTATTTTTCTTTGCCATAAATTGTTACATAATAGCGCGATAATTGTTAACGTTGCTCCAGCGATTTCAATTTTATCGACTGTATAACCTCGAAAGATAGAACCGATCAGTGCAAGAATAGGAACTAAATTCATAAATAATATGCCGTTAATAGATGAAATATAGCGATTTCCCATATTCCAGCAAAATACAGCGATAACTCCTGCGATAATCGACATATAAAAGAGCTCAAAACGAACGCTCACAACTTTACGCAGTGACGGCATAGTAACTATATTTGTGTACGTTAAGAAAGTAACAATAACGATGAGTGAAATGGAGCCAAATAAACAAGTTAATGTCGTGTACCTAAGTGGTGACCAGGATTGAAAACGAGCACCTCCGTTTGTATAAATGACCCAGCAAGTAACGCCGCATAGCATTAATATGTTTGTCGATAAGTGGCTTGCAGCTCCAAATAATAAGTGAATATTTCCTTTTGAAATGACAAGCATAACACCAAGTAATGCAACGAACATACAAAGAAATGTGTAGTTTTGTGGGCGACGATTTTTCGTTACCCATTGCAGTGATAAGGCGATCAGTGGCATAAGAGACTGAATCATAGCTGCATGAATTGCTCCGGAAGGTCCAGCAAGTTGTTGTCCGTAGAAAACGAGAAAACCATATCCTGCGAAACCGACTGTCCCGTAAAAGAACAGAGAAAGTGTTCTTTTTTCTAAGCGGAGTGAAGTCTTCCCTTCAGTAATTAATAGCAAAATAAGAAAAATAATAGCTGCTGATCCATAGCGAATCGTTGTGAAGAAGAACGGATCGATAAATTGCAGAGCATTTGCCATTACAGGAAACATAAATCCCCAGGCAGTGACGGCGAGTAAGCATAGAAAGGATCCGAGTAGCATTTGTTTTTTGTTCAAGAGTATCTTTCCCCTTTGCATTTCGTTATAGTAAGTTGATGAAATAAGTATAAAGAGTAATTGTTTATAGGAGGAAATATCGATTTCTTATAACGGTTATAACTTTTTGTTAGAGGTGTGTACGATGGATTTGGAGACAGTACGATCGTTTATCGAAGTGAAGCATACGCGAAGTTTATCAAAGGCAAGTAAAATTTTACATATATCTCAACCAGCGCTTAGTAAGCAAATTCAAAAGTTAGAAGCGGATTTAGAGGTTACTTTACTTAAGCGTTCTGCGCAAGGAGTGGAGTTAACGGAGGCAGGAGAGTTATTTATAAAAAGAATGCTACCGATTTTGGAACAAATAAATGAAGTGAAAACAGAAATGAGGGGGTATCAAGAGAACCGAAAGTTTTCAATTGGTATACTACCGAGTTTAGCAGAGCATTACATATTAGAATGTAAAGATGTATTAGGTGATGAGTTCGAAGTAGAGTGGCAAATTGGACATACGGAAGTATTAAGAGATTTATTTAAAGCGCGGGAGATTGACGCGATGTTCATCGATTCCGTAGTAGAAGGTGCTACGTATATAAAAGAAGTGCAACAAGAGAAAATTGTTTGTGCCGTTTCAAATAATCATCCGTATAAAGAGAAGAAAGCCATTCAAATAGAAGAGCTGCAAAATGAAAAATTAATTGTATATCCAGAAATATGCGATGTAAGGAAAATGATTATGAACATGTTTCATGAGATAGGTGTAAAGCCAACTATAGCTGTGGAAACATCTTACGCACAACCGATGCTTACAATGGTAAAAGCCGGACTTGGTATCACGTTACTTCCAGAAAGGGCAGTAGAGCAGTCTGTAAGGCAGGGAAATGTACATGTAATTTCTGTTGAACCACCACTCATGCGGAAAATTTATTTCGTATCTCATACGAAAGATTGTTTGTTATTACAATCATTTGAGGATAGGTATTGAGGTAGGCGGAATATTGAGAAAGATTACAATCGCATTGAAAGAAACATGAAATTTTAAAAAAAACTAGGTCAAAAACAAGCCATTACATGGTATGATTAGTACATTGTTAGTTGTTAAATATAGGGGAATTCCCTTTTTATACATAATGCCTTCCATTTCATAAACGGAACGGACAAAAAAAGAGATATAACTAGGAGGCTTTTTTGCATGGATTCTATCCTGACGATCGTTATCATTGTAGTAAGCTCTATTCTAGTGCTGCTCATGATAGAGCTTGTGATAAGAAATCGTTCATATAAAGATATTGAAGCACTGGAGCAGTGGAAACAAGAGATAAAAGATAAACCTGTGGCAGATGAACTAAAACGGGTAAAAGATTTAAACATGACGGGTCAAACAGAAGAACTGTTTGGTAAATGGCGTGAAGAATGGGATGAAATTGTATCAACAACCCTTCCGAAAGCGGACAAAGATTTAGCGCAAGCGCGAAAATTCGCCTCGCAATTCTCCTTCCGAAAAGCAAAGCATGCGATGAACGAATCCATAAGTGGTTTAGATGACGCTGATAATCGTATTACAGGTGTTTTAAATGAATTACAGCAATTGTTAGAAAGCCATGAGAAAAATAGCTCGGAAATTGAAGGATTACGTGATACATATCGTAGTATGAAAAAGAGTGTTCTTGCTCATAGACATATGTATGGAGCAGCAGAGCAGAAAATCGAAGAGATGCTAGACGCTGAATCTAATAAATTTAAAAGCTTTGAAGAAGCAACAGATAATGGTGACTACTTAAAAGCGAGAGAAATTGTTATTAGTTTAGAAGAAGGTTTAGCAAGTTTAGAAATCATTATTCACCAAATTCCAGATTTATTAGTAGAATGTCAAGCGACGCTACCAGTTCAACTGGAAGATTTATTACAGGGTCATAATGATATGGTAAGACAAGGTTATGTATTAGAGTATTTGGAAATCCCTAAAGAAGTTCGTGATATGACGACACAACTAAACACATGTTTAATGGATATACAGGAGCTTCATATAACAGAAGCGGCTGAAAAAGTGGAAGACTTAAAAACTCGTTTAGATGGTTTCTATGATCAACTTGAGCAAGAGGTACATGCGAGACATTATGTGGAGCAAAAAACACTTTCTGTTTATGAAGACTTAGAAGAAATGCGTATCGAAACGATTGAAACGAAAACAGAAACACAACTTGTTAAACAAAGCTATCAATTGCAAGATAAGGATATTGAGTCTCAAAAAGTAATTGAAAAGCAAATGCACATTTTAACGAAACGTTTTGAAATGCTACAATTACGCGTTGCTGAACAAGATATTGCCTTCTCTATTATTCGTGAGGAATTAGAAGAGGTTTATGAGCAATGTGAAACGTTAAAAATACTTCATGCAGAATATAAAGAAATGCTGCAAACGATGCGTAAAGAAGAATTTGAAGCGCGTGAGAAGTTACAAGAAATGCGAAATACTATTTTCGAAACGAAACGCTTTATGCAAAAGTCGAATTTGCCAGGTCTTCCAGAGAGTATTATGGAAGATTTAAAAAGAGGGCAAATGGCAATGCAAGCTGTATATGAACAATTAGAAGTGAAGCCGTTAAATATGAACGCTGTAAATAGCAGTTTAGAAGAAGCATACACAACTGTGAACGGTGTAGCTGAAATGACAGAAGAGTTAATTGGACAAGCGTATTTAGTTGAAAAATTAATTCAATACGGTAACCGTTACCGCAGTCATGATGAGAGCCTTGCAGAAAGCTTAAATTATGCGGAGAAATTATTCCGTGAATATCAATACGATGCAGCTTTAGAACAAGCGGCTTCTGTACTAGAGCAACTTGAACCTGGTGTTGTTCAAAAAATAGCTGAATATGTAGACAATGAACAAACCCTTTCATAAAGGGTTTGTTTTTTTGTGTAATTTTGCAGGCGATGTTGCTATAATGAATAGCGGAATACAGTAAGGTTATTCGTTTCAAAATAAAGTGAAACTGTAATCAGTGGGGGGGATTCATCCTCCACTGATTACTAGTTGAACCAATCGGGCATTTACGGGCAGTTGATCTCCTACCTAACTTCTTTGCTCTAGTTGAACTTTGAGGTGAGAGCCTTACTGCCCGTTAATGCGGGGTAAAGTGAAACTGTAATCAGTGGGGGGATCTCACTAATTATTATTATTCACTAATCGGGATAAAACGGAACCTTTGCGTAGTCTTAGCGTAATGACACGTATTTATGATATGATTATATGATGTGATAGCGCTGAAAGGGGAAGAACCATGATCTATTTTGATAATAGTGCGACGACGAAGCCATATCCAGAAGCCCTTCAATCGTACGTGACGGTTGCTGGGAAATATTTTGGTAATCCTTCTTCTATTCATTCGCTTGGAGGAGAGGCAGAGCGTCTATTAACACAATCAAGAACGATTGCAGCGCAGCTTCTTCACGTTAAACCTTCTGAAATTATTTTCACATCAGGTGGAACGGAAGGAAACAACCTTGCGATTAAAGGTATAGCAATGAGGAATCGTTCGCGCGGCAAACATATCATTACAACAAATATTGAACACGCGTCTGTGTTTGAGGCATATAAGCAATTAGAAGAACTCGGATTTGATGTAACATATTTACCGGTTAACGAGCACGGTGTTGTATCGGTAGAGGATGTAAAACGAGCAATTCGTGAAGACACGATTCTTGTATCAATTATTCATGTGAACAACGAAACTGGAGCAATTCAGCCCGTTGCTGAAATTGGAACTTTATTATCGAATCATCCGAAAATAAGATTCCATGTAGATCATGTACAAGGGATAGGAAAAGTACCGCTTGATTTATATGCTTCTCATATTGATCTTTGCTCAATATCTGGACATAAATTCCACAGTGTAAAAGGAACGGGTCTTCTTTATATACGTGATGGCGTAAGATTAGATCCGATTTTATCAGGTGGTCAACAAGAGCTTAAGTATCGCTCTGGTACAGAGAATTTACCTGGCATTGTAGCGATGGTGAAAGCACTTCGCATGACAATGGAACAAGTGAAAGAAAAGGTAGCTCATTTGCAAGGTTTACAAGCGGAGCTTGTCAGCTTCTTTAAAGAGATGGAAGATGTGACGATTAATACATCGCTTGCATATGCAGCACCGCACATTTTAAATGTATCATTTGTTGGTTTAAAACCAGAAGTAGTCGTTCATGCTTTAGAAGAACACGGTGTATATGTGTCAACGAAATCAGCTTGTTCTTCAAAAGCAAATGAAGTAAGCAGAGTGTTAGTGTCGATGGGAGTGCCGCATGCAGCAGCTGCAAGCGCTATTCGTATTAGTTTGGCACCAGATAACACGATGGAAGAAGTAAAACAATTTGAAGGTATTGTAAAAGAGACAATGCCAAAATTATATGAAGTGATGAGGTAAAGAAATATGATGACATATGAATATATTTTAGTGCGTTACGGAGAAATGACGACAAAAGGTAAGAACCGTTCTAAATTTGTAAGCACATTAAAAGATAACGTGAAGTTCAAACTGAAAAAGTTCCCAAACATTAAAATTGATGCAACGCATGACCGTATGTACATCCAGTTAAACGGTGAAGATCATGAGGCAATCTCTGAAAGATTGAAAGACGTATTTGGTATTCATAAGTTTAACTTAGCGATGAAAGTACCATCAGAATTAGAAGACATTAAAAAAGGTGCATTAGCAGCTTTCTTACAAGTAAAAGATGATGTGAAAACATTTAAAATTACAGTGCATCGTTCTGATAAGCGCTTCCCAATGAAGACGATGGAGTTACTTCCAGAAATCGGTGGGCACATTTTAGAAAATACAGAGGATATAACAGTAGATGTTCATAATCCAGATGTGAATGTACGTATAGAAATTCGCAGTGGTTATAGTTATATTATGTGTGGTGAGCACATGGGAGCTGGCGGTTTACCAGTTGGCGTTGGTGGAAAAGTAATGGTACTTCTTTCTGGTGGTATTGATAGCCCGGTAGCAGCGTACTTAACGATGAAACGCGGCGTATCTGTGGAAGCAGTTCACTTCCATAGCCCACCTTTCACAAGTGAGCGTGCAAAACAAAAAGTAATCGATTTAGCACAAGGGTTAACGAAATACTGTAAACGTGTAACGCTGCACCTTGTTCCGTTTACAGAAGTGCAAAAAACGATTAATAAAGAAATCCCATCTAGCTATTCAATGACGGTTATGCGCCGTATGATGATGCGTATTACAGAGCAGATTGCTGAGGAGCGTAACGCACTTGCAATTACGACTGGTGAAAGTCTTGGACAAGTAGCAAGCCAAACATTAGATAGCATGCATACGATTAACGAAGTAACAAACTACCCAGTTATTCGTCCGCTTATTACGATGGATAAATTAGAAATTATTAAAATTGCTGAAGAAATCGGCACGTATGATATTTCAATTCGTCCATACGAAGATTGCTGTACAGTATTCACACCAGCTAGCCCGGCGACGAAGCCGAAGCGTGAAAAAGCAAATCGATTTGAAGCGAAATACGATTTCACACCGTTAATCGAAGAAGCTGTAGCGAACAAAGAAACAATGGTATTACAAACGGTTGAAGTAGTGGCGGAAGAAGAAAAATTTGAAGAACTTTTCTAAAACCATAAATTACCATATCTAAAACGTGTATGAAGTCATGTTGTTTATCACACTCTATACTCACAAGGAGGTGATACAACATGTCACGTAGCACAAATAAATTAGCGGTTCCTGGTGCTGAATCAGCATTAGACCAAATGAAATACGAAATCGCTCAAGAGTTTGGTGTTCAACTTGGAGCTGATGCAACAGCTCGCGCTAACGGTTCTGTTGGTGGTGAAATCACTAAACGTCTAGTTTCACTAGCTGAGCAACAATTAGGCGGTTACCAAAAATAATCCCATATGATGGCTTAGAAAGAGCGGGTTCTCTCGCTCTTTCTTTTTGTTGTTCATATTAGTATAAATTCATTTCGACAAAAGCATAAAAAAATTGTCAAAAGAAGAGGGTTCAAAATTTACTGAAAATTCTTTATTATATAAGGGAGGCATAAAGAAAAAGGAGGATGTTTATGAAGAGAGAGGAATTGTTGGCACCACCATCTTATAATTTAGTTTCAGAAATAGAGAAATATACAGACGATAAAGAGAAGCTTGCTTTAATTTGGCAAGATGATAAAGGGAATAGACGAGAAGTTACATATTTTGAATTAATGCAAGGTGCAAATAAAATTGGAAACGCTTTTATAAAAAGTGGCTTACAAAAAGGGGACAAGCTCCTTATTATGATGCCGCGTTTAATTGAAGCGTACATGACGTATATCGCTGCGATTAAAGCAGGATTTGTCGTAATTCCAAGTTCGGAAATGTTGCGTAAAAAAGATATCGAATATCGAATTGGACATGGCGAAGTAAAAGCGATAGTAAGCTATGAGCCGTACATTGGACAGTTTGATGATATAGAAGCAATGGAATCTCTTCAAAAATTCGTCCTGAGCGAGCAGTCAGTAGACGGATGGATCAATTTAAAAACAGCATTAGAAACAGAAAGTGACATGTTAGAAATGGCGAAAACAGATAAAGAAGATATGGTCTTTTTATCTTACACGTCAGGGACGACAGGAAACCCGAAAGGTGTCGTTCATACTCACGCGTGGGCATACGCTCATTTACGTACAAGCGCCCCGAATTGGCTCGGAATTGAAGAGAATGATGTTGTATGGGCAACGGCTAGTCCAGGGTGGCAAAAGTGGATTTGGAGCCCGTTTTTAGCAACTCTCGGTTCAGGGGCAACAGGATTTGTGTACAACGGCAAGTTTGAACCGAAAACGTATTTAAATTTATTAGACGATAATAAGGTGAATGTGCTTTGTTGTACACCGACTGAGTATAGATTAATGGCAAAGGTAGAAGATTTAAGCCAGTACAATTTAGAGGCGTTACATAGCGCTGTATCCGCAGGTGAGCCGTTAAATAGAGAAGTTATTGGAACGTTCCAAAAGCACTTTGATATTACAGTAAGAGACGGCTATGGGCAAACGGAAAATACACTACTTGTTGGTGTAATGAAAGGGATGGATATTAGACCAGGATCAATGGGGAAACCAACGCCAGGTAACCACGTCGATATCGTAAATGAGGAAGGTATTCCAGTTAAAGTAGGCGAAGTTGGTGATATTGCAGTTCACATTGAAACGCCGGCACTCTTTAAACAATATTATAAAGACGATGAGCGTACAGCGATGCAATTCCGCGGTGATTATTATATTACAGGTGATAAAGCGAAGAAAGATGAAGATGGCTACTTCTGGTTTGAAGGGCGTGGTGATGATATCATTATTAGCTCTGGTTATACAATCGGGCCGTTTGAAGTAGAGGATGCGCTTGTAAAACATCCTTACGTAAGAGAATGTGCGGTTGTCGCAAGTCCTGATGAAATTCGCGGAAGTGTCGTGAAGGCATTTATCGTATTAAGAGAGAATATAGAAAAGAACGAAGAAACATTAATTCCAACACTCCAACAACACGTCAAAGAACTCACTGCACCATATAAATACCCTCGCAAAATTGAATTTGTAGATGAACTACCAAAAACGATTTCTGGAAAAATTCGCCGTATTGAACTTAGAAGACAAGAGATGGAGATTCCGTCAAAATAATTTTGAAAACAGTGAAGTAAATAGTTGAATGAAATGCAAAACAATGATAATATAAAAACGAACACAAGTTCGATTTTATAAACTTAAAAAAGAGGTGTCCGTATGATTTTAGGTATTAATCCGTACTTAGTTTTAGATGGTAGTGGGCAAGAAGCTGTACAGTTTTATAAAGAGGTTTTAGATGCAAAAGTAGAAGTCATGCAAACTTTTGGTGACATGCCTGAAAATCCAGAATACCCGATTCCAGCTGAAGCGAAAGAGCGCGTTTTACACGCTACTTTAAAAGTTGGTAATACGGATCTTATGATTTCTGATACATTCCCAGGTCAAGGGCATGCAATCGGATCTCAAGTAACAATCGCAATTCAAATTAGTAATGCAGAAAAAGCAAAAGAAGTATTCGATAAGTTACAAGAAGGTGGAGAGGTTATCATGCCACTTCAAGAAACGTTCTGGAGCCCAGCATACGGACAAGTAAAAGATAAATTTAATATTGAATGGCAAGTTACAACGTCTACTACTGAACAAAAGTAATTTTTAGAAAAGCACCATGTTTTGAAATGGTGCTTTTTTTTATACAATAAAATAAAGGAGATGGGATATATGAGAGAAATTTGGTATGGCGGCACCATTTACACAATGCGAGAAAAGAATGAAAAAGTAGAAGCTATTTATGTTGAAAATGGCATAATCGTTGATGCTGGGAGTAAGGAAGAATTAGAAAGTAGATATTCAAACGTTAAGTTGCAGGACCTAAAAGGAAAAACAATGATTCCGGGTCTCGTTGATAGCCATATGCATCTTATTGGGCATGGGGAGAGATTACTCCGTCTAGATTTATCAAATTGTACATCTTATGGTGAAGTGCTTACTCTTGTTCAGAAGCGAGTGGAAGAAGCACCAAAGGGATCTTGGGTTATTGGAGAAGGATGGAATGAAAATAACTTTACAGATACGAAAGATGTTCATGCGCGTGATTTAGATGAAATTTCGAAAGAACATCCCATTTTATTAAAGCGAGTTTGTCGTCACGTTACATGGGTGAATTCATACATATTGCAAGAAGCGAACATAACAGAAGCGACGCAAAATCCAAAAGGCGGGAAAATTGGCAGGGATTCATCAAATAAGTTAACAGGACTTTTATATGAACAAGGGCAAGAATTAATTAAACACGTTCAGCCAGAAATTGATGAAGCTTATTTACAAAGAGCTCTGCAAACAGCGATTAAAGATTGTTGGCAATATGGACTTGTTGGCGGGCATACGGAAGATTTAAATTACTATGGTGGCTTTAGAAAAACGCATAATGCGTTTTCTCACGTTATAAAAGAAATGCCATTTAAAGCACATTTGCTCGTTCATCATGAAGTAGCACAAGAACGAAAAGAATATGAAAATGAACATTATATTGAATTTGGGGCAATGAAAATTTTTTCTGACGGTTCTTTTGGCGGAAGAACAGCATTATTAAGTGAACCGTATGAAGATGCGAAGGAAACGAATGGGGTTGCAATTTTCTCACGTGAAGAACTTGCAGAATTAGTGAAGAAAGCACGAGACTTACATATGCCAGTTGCGATTCATACTATCGGTGACTTATCGCTTGAATATGTCATTAATGCACTCGAATTATATCCACCAGCAAAAGGGTTACGTGACCGTATTATTCATTGTCAGCTTGCTCGTGAAGAGTTGATTGAAAGAATGAAAAACTTGTCGGCTATTATCGATATACAGCCGGTCTTTCTTTCCTCAGATTTCCCGTCAGTCATTGAAAAACTAGGCGAGCGTCGTCTTCGTTATGCATACGCTTGGAAGACGTTACTGGAAGCAGGATTACGCTGCAACGGTGGGTCTGACGCACCAATTGAACAAGTGAATCCATTTTTAGGCATATATAGCGCTGTTACACGTAGAAGTTTTATTGACGATGTATGCTATATGCCTGAGGAAAGATTAACGGTATATGAGGCTGTTTCTCTATTTACAACAGGAAGTGCCTATGCAATCGGAAAAGAAGCGAAGCGGGGGCAAATTATAAAAGGATATGAAGCAGACTTTACGATATTAGACCGTAATATTTTTGAAATTGAGGCAGAAGAAATGAAAGAAGTACAAGCAGAAATGACCGTAATAGATGGCAGGGTAGTCTATAGAAAAGATGCGTAAAATATATCGACTTACCGACAAAAACTGACAAGAATAATGGCCGGATAGTAAGAGATTATGGTTCGCGTCAATCGGGGTAAATAAACAACCGCAGAATTATGGAATTCCATAATTCTGCGGTTATTTTAATTCTATAAAAACGTTCTTTGTACTTTTTCCCAGAAAGAGTTGTTTTTTAATTTAACTGTTTTAATTTGTTTATCGCTTAAGCGTACAACAGCTTTTTCCACTTGTTTAATGCTAAGCGCTTCGTTATCCATGCCGATAACAGGATAATCGTTACCGTCTGGTCTTAGTTTTAAAGTTAATGTACGTTCGTGATTTAAAATGAACGGTGAACCGAGCGTACGGTAAGTGTTGTTGTTTAAAGATGCTAGTTCGCTTACTTGGAAACATGGAATAAGTGGGTCAACAACTGCACCATGCAATGATTTATTGTAAGCTGTACTTCCTGTTGGGGTAGAAACTACTAAACCGTCCCCTCTAAATGTTTCGAAGTATAAATCATCAACGTGAACATCTACAACGAATGTTTTAATAATGCTAGAACGTAATGAGAACTCATTTAAACAATAGAAAGATGTACCATGATCTACATCTACCTGAATTGTTGGATATTTGCGCACTTCAATTTCATTTTTTGTAATTTCTTGAAGGGCTGTATCAATGTGATCAATGTGAAAATCGCAGTAGAACGAAGTTTCATCTTTCGTAGAAATCCCTGCGTATAAGCAATCTTCTCTAAAACCAGTTTTACGAACGGCTTGTAAGAAGGTTGCATCATCTCCAACACTGACGATAGCGTTTGCATTTTTTGGATGATCTAATATGGTAAATCCATTCTCTTCTAAAATACGATAGATTGGTTTCATTTTTTCAACGAGCGTTGCTTTGTCATCACCATAAAAGAAAAATAAATTGCGACGATCTGCCATTATGTATCCCTCCACTGCAGTTAAATTTTCTGTTTTTCGTGCTGCATATCATTAGAGTCCGTTCCCTGATGATATGTTCAAATAATATATTTCGATATAAATTGTCAAAATACCTTTTTATTTTTAGAAAAATTTTTATATTCAATCTTATAAAACTCTGTTTAACGATGAATAAACTTGTCGATAATGGGTATGGAGTGAAAGGATGATACGTATGAAGTGGCTCGTAATTGGAATAATAATTCTTCTCCTTTTTATTTTGCTTATACTATTGTCGAAAATATCGCTTAAGGTGACATTTTTATATTCAGAAATGGAAAAGCAATGTTTATTTCAAGTGAAAATATGGATGATTCGATATACATTTGATGTGTTGGAAAGAATTGAAAAACAGCAGAAAAAGACAGGACAGAAAATCGAAAAAGCCGAAGAGGACGGCGGACTAGATAATAAAATTATGGCGCAACTTGACAGTATTGGGGAACTGATAAAAAGGCTTCAAAAAGTTCATACTATCGTTAAAGATTTTCTCAAACGAGTGAAAATCAATGGTTGGAAATGGCATACGCAAATTGGAGCAGGCGACGCAGCTAGTACTGGAATTGTCACTGGATATGCATGGGGGACAAAAGGTATGGCTGCTGGAGTTGTCGGACAATATATGCATATTGTCGATGTACCAGAATTTGAAATTACTCCTGTTTTTCAAGGGAAGGGATTTGCATCAAGATGCGAGTTAACAGCATCTTTTCGTATATTCCGCACTATAAAAACAGCGATGAAATTGCTCATATTTATGAGGCAGCAAAAATCTGGTATGACAGAAAAATCTGTTCAAGCATAGGGGGGATATAGAATGGACCATCCAATTCAAGGTTTAATGACAACAGCAATGCAGCATTTAAAACAAATGACTGATGTAAATACAATTGTTGGTGACCCAATTAAAGCGGCAGATGGAAGTGTAATTCTTACTGTTTCGAAAGTAAGTTTCGGATTTGCTGCTGGTGGAAGTGAATTTGGTAGAGTAGAACATTCAGGCCGTCATCCATTTGGCGGGGGAAGTGGTGGAGGAGTTTCTATTAATCCTGTTGCCTTTCTTGTTATAAACGGAGATGGTGTGAAAGTATTGCACTTAGATAAACAAACACACGTCATCGATAAAATAATTGAATTAGCGCCACAAGCTGTTGATAAAGTGAAAGAAATGATGGATAAACGAAAAGAAGATGATCCTGAATTTCAAATTTAACGAATAAAGAAGCTAATCAATAGGTTAGCTTCTTTTATTTTTTTGTAAATAAAGCGATTTTATTTGCATTATCGATAGGGACAAACTATCATTTACATTGTACATATTTTGTTTAAATAAGGGAGGATTTTCAAGTGGCAAACGTAACTTTTAAAGGTAATCCAATGACTTTAGTTGGAACAGAAGTTAAAGTTGGCGATCAAGCGCCAAACTTCCAAGTATTAGCAAACGACTTATCTCCAGTAAGTTTAGAAACATACAAAGGCGAAGTAAAATTAATTAGTGTTGTACCTTCAATCGACACAGGTGTGTGTGATGCACAAACACGTCGTTTTAACCAAGATGCAGCAGGTATTGAAAACGCGAGAGTATTAACAATTAGCGCTGATTTACCATTCGCTCAAAAACGCTGGTGTGCAGCAAACGGTTTAGAAAATGTTGTAACACTTTCTGACCACCGTGACCTTTCATTCGGTGAAGCTTACGGCTTAGTAATGAAAGAACTTCGTTTACTTGCTCGTGCAGTATTCGTAGTAGATAGCAATGACAAAGTAGTTTACGTAGAATACGTAGGCGAAGGTACAAGCCATCCAAACTATGAAGCAGCATTAGAAGCAGCTAAATCTGCAAAGTAATGTGAAGGAAATGACCTCTTATAAAGAGGTCGTTTTTTCTCATATATCGCTGCGTAATGTTGCCGATATATGAGAAAAAACGTTATATCATATATAACTTGAGAGGGAGCTCTTTACAGGAGGTCGCTTTTTCTTTTTGGAAAAAATCACTTTGTGGTATGATATAAGTTATGTGTAAAAGAGAGAAGGAGGAATGTACGTGAGTCAGACAGTGGAAACATTATTTTCTATTTTTGATTCTTCTGCGGTAGTTTTACGTAAAGAATTAGATGTGACATATTTAGAGGCGCTTGTAGAAACAGGTGATAACTTGTTTGAGGGAGCGATTTTACAAGAGGAATTATCCGAATCGGCAATTGAAAGGCTGAATCGTGAATATAGTACGTTTAATGAAGAAACATATAAAGGTGAAGAAATTCGTAAAGCATTTCAGTTAGCCATCTTAAAAGGAATGAAAGAAGGCGTACAAGCGAATCATGAAATGACGCCTGATGCAGTTGGGATGTTCATGAGTTACTTATTCCATAAATTTATGCAAGGTCAAAACGAAATTACAGTTTTAGATCCTGCAATTGGAACAGGAAATTTAATGACTACAGTGTTTAATAGCGCCAAAGAAGGACTAACAATGAGTGGATTTGGTGTAGAAGTGGATGAAGTGCTAATTAAACTTGCTTTAGTAAATGCAAATTTACAGAAGCATGCAATCGAATTCTTCCATCAAGATGGACTAGCACCACTTTATATCGATCCAGTTGATGCAGTCGTTTCAGACTTACCGATTGGTTACTATCCAAACGAAATCGGTGCCAGTGAATATAAATTAAAAGCAGATGAAGGAATGTCGTATGCTCATCACTTATTTATTGAACAAAGTGTGAAACATACGAAAGAGGGCGGGTACTTATTCTTCTTAGTACCAAACTTCATTTTTGAAAGTGACCAGGCACCAAAATTACATGCATTTATTAAAGAAACATGCTTTATTCAAGGGTTATTACAGCTTCCTGTTTCCATGTTTAAAAACGAGAAAAATGCAAAAAGTATATTTGTTCTCCAAAAGAAAGGCTCTAATGTAACAATGCCAAAACAGGCGTTATTAGTGGAGTTGCCTAAATTCTCTAACATGAAGGCGATGGAGAACATTATGGATCAATTAAATACTTGGTTTGCAACACATAAATAAAGCTGGGTATATGTAACAGAGTTAGTGATTCATGTAGTACAGTTTTATATAATATGTCATATTTTTAAATATATACTAGATTTAACTGAATTTTTTTGAAATCTGTAATATATATTTTTTCTTGGTGTTACAATTTTTTCACTTGAAATATATGTCGGACGATGTTTAAATTAAAATCGTGAGTATAAAATTTGCTAATGATGAAACGTTTTCATATTTAGTAAATTTGATTAGATAAAATCGAGCGGTTTGTGGAAACATCCACACAACTACCAAGAGAAAAAGGGGCGAAAGACTAGATGTCAAAAATCATCGCGATTAACGCAGGAAGCTCTTCCTTAAAATTCCAATTATTTGAAATGCCAAGTGAAACAGTATTAACAAAAGGTTTAGTAGAACGTATCGGTTTAGAAGATAGTATCTTCACTATTACTGTAGATGGCGAAAAACAAAAAGAAATTACAAACATCCCAGATCAAGCAGTAGCAGTTAATATGCTTCTTAAAAAATTAACTGAAAACGGAATCGTTAAATCTCTAGATGAGATTGGCGGTATCGGTCACCGTGTTGTTCACGGCGGCGAAAAATTTGCTGACTCTGTTTTAATTACTGATGAAGTATTAGCTGATATCGAAGAATTAAGCGATTTAGCACCACTTCATAACCCAGCAAACGTTGTTGGTATTAAAGCATTCCGAGAAGTATTACCAAACGTACCAGCAGTAGCAGTATTCGATACAGCATTCCACCAAACAATGCCGGAATCTGCATTCCTATACAGCTTACCATATGAGTACTATGAAAAATTCGGCATCCGTAAATACGGTTTCCACGGAACTTCTCATAAATATGTAACTGAGCGTGCGGCTGAATTATTAGGTCGTCCAATTGAAAGCTTAAGCTTACTTTCTTGTCACTTAGGTAACGGTGCAAGTATCGCAGCAGTAGAAGGCGGTAAATCTATCGATACTTCTATGGGCTTCACTCCACTTGCTGGTGTAACAATGGGTACACGTTCTGGTAACCTTGACCCTGCGTTAATTCCATACATCATGGAAAAAACAGGCCAAACAGTAGAAGAAGTAGTTAACGTATTAAACAAGAAGAGTGGTATGTTAGGTCTTACTGGTTACTCTAGTGACCTACGTGACATCATTGCGAAAGAAGAAGAAGGCGACCACCGTGCGAAAGTAGCACTTGATGTATTCGTAAGCCGTATCCACAAATACATCGGTTCTTACACAGCTCGTATGAAAGGTGTAGACGCAATCATCTTTACAGCTGGTGTAGGTGAAAACAGTGCGATTATTCGTGAGCGCGTATTAGAAGGCCTTGAGTACATGGGCGTATACTTCGATGTAAAACGTAATAACGTATTCGGTGAAGAAGCATTCATCAGCTTCCCACACTCTCCAGTAAAAATTATCGTAATTCCAACTGACGAAGAAGTTATGATTGCTCGTGACGTACTACGTCTTGGAGATATTGGTTAATATATAAAAAGAAAGACGAGATCCTATAGGATTTCGTCTTTTTTCTTTTGGATGTATTTTAAAATTCCATCCGGATATAATATTTTTTCTTTCTGAATGAATGCCTTAATAGGAATCCATTTCGCATACGTTACTGCTTGCTCATCTTGTATATTTAATATTTCCATTTCATATAGTGAGGTGTCTAATAAACGCAAAGAATATAGTTGAATGATTTCATGACCAATGCCCCCATCTAGATGAAAGACATTTTCTAAGCAACCTAAATAATTGGTGATTTCTATCTCCGTATGAAGCTCTTCTTTAAACTCCCGAATAACAGTATGTGCTGATTTTTCACCAAGTTCAATGGAACCGCCAAGAGGACGATAATATGTTTCGCCTTCTGTATAATATTCTTGTACGAGAAGGCGATCTTGATGTACAGCAAGACCGAAAGCTTTTGCACGTGGATACATAATAGAATCACTCCTTATTTGTTTTGTATAAGGAAGATTATAATGTATGGTGTGATAAAAGTATTCTGTATTTAAGTGTGCGGTCTAACTGTAATTCCATCAAATAAGTCTTTCCAAAATGCTTCATTGTATTGGTATACATCCATAATCGGGCATTTCATAACGCAAGTATGTTGTAATCCCCAATCTTCTTGAGTGATAGTTGGTATATCGGCAGGAATTAGTAACAGGACAGAGAATGTATGTGTAATTATTTGAGATGAAATTTGTTCTAGGGAACATGCTTCTTCGTATGTTCCTCCAGTTCGAATAAATAATATGGATTCTGCCGTTTCAATTGTAGTTAGAAAACGATTAGTTCGATGTTCGTAGTTTAACTTAATTTCTGTATAAGAAGGCCAAGTAGTTGGTGTGTTTACATCTGTTTTAAAGTCATGACAGGAGTCAATTTCATAAAGGTTGCCCCTTCATCTTAATTTTGCATCATCATCCCAAAATGAGATGAAGGATAAATTTTCTTAATTTAAAAAGCGGTCAAATCGATTTTGGAATAATAAATTTACTTTCGCTAATGAAGGACTTAGCATAAAATCAATAACGCCAAAAAATGGTGATAATTCTAATTGATATAATGCCCAAGTAGGCCAGCAGTTTTTTCCTAAGCTGAATTCTGCGTTATAATTTTGTTTTAGATTGGATAGATTCATGTGAAGCATCTCATCCTTTTTGCTATTATTTTATGTCACTCATAAAGGGTATATAAAAAGAGATATACAAGCATATTTGTAAAGAATAAGCAGAAATATGTTACAATAGAAAAAAATCGAACGAGGTGGTTGTTACGATGCGATCGAAGCGAGAACAAGCCATTTTAGACAATATAAAAGAATGGGAAGCGCAATTAGTTGAGCAAGAAGCGACCGATTTTCAAAAAGTGTTTGATAAATGGTTACATACTACAGTTGCGAAATTACCTGAGAAAAAGCGAAAAGAATTCTTCACGAAAGCAGATGGATGGCTCTTTCATTTGCATGCATTTATTCAAAGTTCACAAGCACAGTTAGATGCACGTAATCGGATTTTAGGAACATCGAGATTATTTGATGAATCGATTGAACAGCTTGAAGATTTGAAAGCATTATCTATTGATCAGTTAACATACATAGCAGAGCAGCAAACAGCACGTCATCGTCTATATTCGTTTGTGCAAGGCGGGGCGACAGGTGCTGGAGGTTTATTATTATTAACGGCAGATTTTCCGGTTATGATCGCGTTAAATGTGAAGGCAGTCCAACTTATTGCAACATCATTTGGGCATGATGTGAACAAGCCTTATGAAATGATGCTTGCGTTAAAGGTGTTTCATGCGTCATTACTACCAGGAAGACTTCAGCAATACGCATGGTACAATTTATTGCAAGAGCTGGAGCAAGAAGATTCGTTCTTTTATGAAGGAGACGAAGCAGTGTTGCAAACAGCTTCTACTGAAGTTGTGTTAAAACAAATTTTGAAGACATTTTCGATTTATGCTCTTCGTCGTAAATTATTCCAAGGTATTCCGGTAATTGGAATGGCAATTGGATCTACAGTGAACTATCGTTTAACAAGAAACGTTACTGAATTTGCAAATAGATTTTATCAAGTGCGCCATATAGTCGAGAAAGAAAAAAGAGCATAAAAAAAGCGAGAGGCCGAAGCCTTTCGCTTTTTTAATTTGTTGCATGTTTTTTGGACATTGGAACAGATACTGGCTGCTTTTCTGCTGTTTTTTCTGTTTTTGGATAATAAATTAAATCCAATGTTTTTGCCTGTACGGCAATCGAAAGAATAGTAAAAGCAATTTCTGTCCAATTTAAATAATATAATGAAAGCGCAAGAACAATCGCGTCAAAGACGAAGAAAATTTGCCCAATTGTAAAACGAGTTCGTTTACTTAATACAATTGTTAAAATATCGTCTCCACCGGTTGCACCGCCAAATCGCAATATAAAACCGAGTCCAATACCAGCTAACGCACCGCCAACTATTGCAGCTATAAATAAATTATTTGATAAATCTACCGTAAATGGAGAATAATTTTCCATTAAGGAATAAAATAATCCGAATGAAATAGAACCTAAGAATGAATAGCCAACCATTTTTCTACCCAAAAATGAAGCACACAGTAAAATAATTGGGATATCCATTAATACAGTTGAAATAGATGGTGAAATATCATAAAAGTTTTGAATGAATAGTGCAATTCCTACAAAGCCACCTTCTGTTAAGTGGTTTTGGAAGTGAATGTGATATAGCGCTGCTGCTAAAATAAATGAACCGATTAAAACCATAAAAATTTCTTTAATAATTTGCCGACTTTGGATGTTCCTCATCGTTATTCCTTCTTTCCGTAGTTAGTAGTCCTTTTTGTGTTGTAAACTAACTACGAGCTCACATGTAGCTTTCAGTTAGTTTACGAAAAAACTAACTACGCTATATGTCGCTGAAGAAATAACGAATAATCCTCTCGTCCATCAATTCTCCCTACCTTCGTTTTAGTTTAAGTCTTAAAACGACTAAACAAAACGTGGAGTAGGATTCGTCATTTAGCAATCCTGCTCTTCTTTGTTTTGTTTAGTTAGTAACAATTAAGTCCTAAACAAAACGCTATGTGTAAGAAGAGTCTTTTTTTTGCCAAATTATCCTTCGGGCAATCATAATTTCCCCACTCTCGTATTTTTTTCGCTAGACTAAAGTATCTGAGCTGAAAAATACGCTACGTGTATGATTCGTCAATACGATGCCACATGCTCCTTCGAGCGATCATGATATCAAAATCCCTTCCTTCAAGATTTATACTATTATATCATACTTTTAAAAAATGTATGCGGATGGAAACCGACAATAAACGGAGGGAATCTACAAAAAATGTTATGTTTAAATATTTTTGTAGCAAAGCCTAAGTTATTTCAGAGGATTGGACAGTTTGTAACGGTTTGTCCAATAAGCAAGAAAAAAAGGGTTTTATTCCGTTGTGTTCTTTTCATCACTTTTATCTTTAAAAAACGCATCCCAACTAATTACACTTAAAAAAGTTAAAGCGATAATAACGAAAGCACGCATAAGCTTTAGACCTCCTTTTGTACATAGTATATGAATCATTCGATTCGAAATGTGTCATTTTTTTACAACTCTTAACTATTATGAGAGTATATTAATATAGATAGATGAAGGGGAGAGTGAAGATATGCTAAAAGACATGTTCAAAAGAAAAGAATTAATATGCGTTTCATGTCAGAAAAAAATTCAATATGAAGAAGAACTTGTTGCTTTTGTAAAGTTGCCGAAAGAAAGAAGTATATTAGTTGGTCCATTTGATGTGTGTTTGGCGAAAACAGCACAAGAGATATATTGTAAATCATGTTACGACAAAAAAGCATGACCCAAAGTAATTGAGGGGCATGCTTTTTTCATTGGTGTGCTTTCCCCTCAGATACATTTTGAGTGAGTCGATACCAAAGCCAAAGGTCATTAATGATGGAAGCAAGATCGGCAATTTCTGAATTTAGTTTACAAGAAACTTCGAAGTCTTCTTCGTTATTTAAATGATGTTGTTTTGTATTAATATAGTGCTCAAGTTCTTTTATACGATCAGGAATTTTCCCGCGAATTTGTTCCCATTTTAGTAAAATAGCATGCTGCATTTTTTCGGGGATATCTTCCCAATCTTCTTGTAAATGCGGAATTTCAATTCCTAGATGATTATCGTATAAGAAATACTTTTCCATAAGTTCACCCCCGTTTTCCTGCTTATATTGTACAGAAAAACAGAAAAAAGTTCGACGAAATTGTTTGAAAAAATTTGAAAATGACTCTTGATACATTTTGTAAAAGGTGTTAAAGTTTGAATTATTATAAAAGAAAATGAATATTTATTCTTTAGGGGGATGCAAAATGGAGAAGAAAAAAGTTGTATTAGCATATTCCGGAGGTCTTGATACTTCCGTTGCAATTAAATGGTTACAAGAGAAGAATTATGATGTTATCGCACTTTGTTTAGATTTAGGGGAAGGAAAAGACTTAGGGTTTGTGAAAGAAAAGGCACTTTCAGTTGGTGCAATTAAATCATATATGGTGGATGTCCAAGAAGAATTTGCGAATGAATATGCATTGATGGCGATGCAAGCACACACATTATACGAAGGGAAATACCCTCTTGTCTCTGCATTATCTCGTCCGCTTATTGCGAAGAAATTAGTAGAAATCGCAGAACAAGAAGGTGCAACTGCAGTTGCACATGGATGTACAGGAAAGGGAAATGACCAAGTTCGTTTTGAAGTTTCTATCCAAGCATTAAATCCTTACTTAGAAGTGATTGCGCCTGTACGTGAATGGAAGTGGTCACGTGAAGAAGAAATTGCATATGCAAAAGAAAACGATGTACCAATTCCGATTCATTTAGATAGCCCGTTTTCAATCGATCAAAACTTATGGGGACGCAGCAACGAATGTGGAATTTTAGAAGATCCATGGGCAGCACCACCAGAAGAGGCATATGAGATGACATTAGCATTAGAAGATACACCGAATAAACCAGAGTTTGTAGAAATCGGATTTGAAGCAGGTGTACCGACGACTTTGAATGGTACTGCATATTCACTTGCAGAATTAATTAAAACGTTAAATGCACTTGCTGGAAAACATGGCGTTGGACGTATCGATCACGTAGAAAATCGTCTTGTCGGTATTAAATCTCGTGAAGTATACGAATGCCCAGCAGCAATGACGTTAATCACTGCACATAAAGAGTTGGAAGATTTAACACACGTAAAAGAAGTAGCGCATTTTAAACCAGTGATTGAACAGAAAATAACAGAACTTATTTATAACGGTTTATGGTTCTCTCCTTTAAAACAAGCGCTTCATGCATTTTTACAAGAAACGCAAAAGAATGTAACAGGTACAGTGCGTGTAAAATTATTTAAAGGTCATGCGATTGTAGAAGGACGTAAATCTGAATACTCTTTATACGATGAAAAATTAGCAACATATACTGCTCAAGATGAATTTAATCATGATGCAGCAGTTGGATTTATTTCATTATTTGGTTTACCGACGAAAGTATACAGCCAAGTGAATCAAAAGAAGGTGGAAGCGTGAGCAAACTTTGGGGCGGACGTTTTACGGAAGAAGCGGAAGCGTGGGTTGAAGAGTTTGGAGCATCCATCTCCTTCGATCAACAATTAGTAAATCAAGATATAAAAGGGAGTATTGCACACGTAACGATGCTAGCAAAGCAAGGCATCGTTACGAAAGAAGAGGCAGAGAAAATAAAGATAGGTCTTCAATATTTATTAGAAGAGGCGAAACAAAAAAAATTACATTTTTCGATTGAAGCTGAAGATATTCATTTAAATATTGAAAAGATGTTAATTGAAAAAATCGGTGAAGTAGGAGGGAAACTTCATACAGGCCGAAGTCGTAACGATCAAGTGGCGACAGATATGCATTTGTATTTAAAAGAAAAGGTAGAACATATTATAAAGGCTACAAAACAATTGCAAATTGTTCTTGTTCACCAAGCAGAAAATAATATTGAAACTATTATGCCGGGCTATACGCACTTGCAGCGTGCCCAGCCGATTTCATTTGCTCATCATATTCTTGCTTACTTTTGGATGTTAGAGCGTGATGTGAATCGTTATGAAGATTCATTAAAGCGTATTAATATCTCCCCATTAGGAGCAGGAGCGCTAGCTGGGACGACATTCCCGATCGACCGAGAATATAGTGCGGGACTTCTTGGATTTAATGGGATATATGAAAATAGTTTAGATGCGGTAAGTGATCGTGATTTCATACTGGAGTTTTTAAGTAATTCATCTATGCTCATGATGCACTTATCACGTTTTTGTGAAGAACTTATTTTATGGAGTAGCCAAGAGTTTCAATTTATTGAAATGAGCGATCAATATGCGACGGGAAGCAGCATTATGCCGCAAAAGAAAAATCCGGATATGGCGGAACTAATCCGTGGTAAAACAGGCAGAGTATACGGTAATTTATTCAGTTTACTTACAGTAATGAAAGGATTACCACTCGCTTACAATAAAGACTTACAAGAAGATAAAGAAGGAATGTTTGATACAGTTAAAACAGTAGAAGGTTGCCTTCATATTATGGCGGGCATGCTTGAAACGATGACTGTAAACAAAGAAAAAATGGGGCAAGCTGTGACGCAAGATTTCTCCAACGCAACAGAAATTGCCGACTACTTAGCAAACAAAGGACTACCATTCCGTCAAGCTCATGAAATTGTAGGGAAGTTAGTGCTACACTGCACACAAAAAGGAATTTATTTATTAGATGTCCCGCTTGAAACATATAAAGAAATGAGCTCTTTATTTGAAGAAGATTTGTATGAAGTTCTTTCACCATATGAGGCTGTAAAGCGTCGTAATAGTGCTGGTGGGACAGGGTTTGAACAAATCAAAAACGCTTTGGAAAAGGCGAAGGGGTTAACGAAAGAAGTTATTAAGAATTGAGTTGGGAAGTACGCCAGTCTAGTAAAGTCTGGCGTACTTTATTTTTTACTAGCATTTAAGTTACAATGTGGTAAAAAATAACAATTTAGGGGAAGTGTATGAAAAAAATAGTGTTTATCATTGTACTGGTAATTAGTTTAATTGCAAATGCTAAAGTGTTTCTTTTGGACAAATATATGTATGTTGGTGAAAAAGAAAAGCGAGAAGAAGCGATTATCGCAACGATGTGGCATTTGCAAGATAAAGGATATAAAGAAAGTGATATTGCATACATAAAACCGGCCTTTTATAGCAAAATGGATTCGTATGGAATGAATGTGCAGTTTAAAGATGAACCAAATGAATCATATACATATAGAGTTTTAAAAGATGCGAAAACAAATAAACTAACTGTACACCAAGATAGCAATGAGCAAGGTGGTATGGGCGGGAAGCATCAAGAGCTTAAATAAAGAAAGAAAACGACTGATGGCATTCGCCTGCAGTCGTTTTTCTTTTAATCATACTTATGTCGATCTTCTGTAATTCGAATATACTCAATATCCATCAAATCACGAAGCAATGCACCATTACTTAGTTCAACGCCATGTTTTTCTTTAAAATGAGTGCGAATTGTATCTAGCATTTCAATTTCTTTTCCGTTTACGTCTAAAATAATGCGTTCAGAATCATCCATATAGCATCCTCCTTTTTTACACATATATATTTTGTCCGTCTATTTCTAAAAAATGTATGTTAACGTAATGTTAGGAAATAAGAAAGGGATGAAAAATGAGACGTATTTATCCCGCATTAACGGGCAGTAAGACCCCCACCTCAAAATTTAGCGAGAGCAAAGAAGTTAGGTGGGGATCAACTGCCCGTAAAAGCCCGATTGGTTCAACTAATAATCAGTGGGGGATGGACAAAACCCCCCACTGATTAAAGTTTCACTTTATTTTATAGGGCTAATTTTGTACACGCTAATTGTATTGTATGTTGCATTCCCAAACGTATTTTCATTTGGAAATGTAGAAACAGTACACGTTGCGATATTTATTTTTTCTCTATTTCTAGTAGATTGCTGTATTTCAATATGGCTTTCGAAAAGAAAACATGTACAAGATAAAAAAGAAATGGAACGGAAAAAGAGAAAACGTTCATTTTGGATGATGACGTACTGTTTGTCTTTAGTGCTTACTGCTGCTTTTTTTAGTGAGCATATTCCATTAGAAAGATTAAATATTGGGTTTGGAGCGTTCGTATTCGCATACTATTTTTTTATGCACTTTCTTCCTTATATGAAAGAAAAGCGAGGAGAAGAGGAAGACCCGCTTGTAGAAGAAGCGAAAGAACAAGAGCATAAGAGAATAGAAGGGGATATAAAGAAACTTGGAGAACAAAAATGGTATTTAAAATCAAAAATCATATATGTTCTTTGTTTCATTACGCCGCCAATTGGCTATTTGTCCGTCTTCTTACTTCGTAAAAAAATGACAGAAGATGCAAAGCAAGCATACTTAACGGTTGCGACGATTATGATGGCATTATGGTCTTTGAAGTTTCTTCCTCCCTATGTATTAGCAATTACTGTTGTTATTGTGGCTTGTCTTGTATTTATAGTGAAATATGTGAAATGAAAAACACCAAGCCCATTTGGACTTGGTGTTTTATCTATAAATTAAAGATCACCTTGCTCCTCATCACCACGAACAACAAGGACATCGCATTTCGCATAGCGAATAATATGTTCAGAGACGCTACCGATTAGGAAGCGTTCAACAGCATTTAAACCAGTCGCACCACACATAATTAAATCTACTTTATGGTTTGGAGCGATTTCTTTTGAAATTTTAGATTTAGGGTTACCAAATTCTAATACAGTTTCAATTTTTTCAAGACCAGCTTCAAGCGCAGTTTTTTTGTAGTCTTCTAATAAGTCTTCTGCAAATAGATTTGCACGTTCAGCAATTGCGCGGCTATAAGCCTCTACTGCTGAGTACGCTTTTACATCAACGATATGAGCGATTGTTAATGTTGCATTGTTGCGCTTTGCGACTTGAATTGCTTTTTTAAAGGCTTTTTCTGCTTCTTTAGAACCATCCACCGCGATTAAAATATTTGTATATGTATTATTCATAGTAAATTCCTCCCAATCTGTTTTATAACTGTTTACAACTTAATTATAAAACAAATTTTGGTAACGTGCTTGCCAGAAACGTTACAGAATTTTGAAAACTCTGTTTCAATTCATTTTAGTTGTAATTGGAGCGAGAACTTGTTACATATGAAGTATAGCAATTTAAAAGGAGGCATGTTTGTGAGACACGCGCTCATTACAGCCGGTACGAAAGGTTTAGGAAAGCAAGTAACAGAAAAGTTATTGGCTAATGGATATTCAGTAACAGTAACGTATCATAGCGATATCACGGCTATGGAAAAGTTGAAAGAAACATATAAAAATATGGAAGAGCGTCTACAATTCGTGCAAGCGGATGTCACGAAAAAGGGAGATTTACATAAAATGGTAGAAGAAGCGATAAGCCGTTTTGGCAAAATTGATTTCTTAATTAATAATGCTGGTCCATATGTATTTGAACGAAAAAAGTTAGTTGATTATGAAGAAGATGAATGGAATGAAATGATTCAGGGAAATTTAACAGCGGTATTTCATTTATTAAAACTTGTCGTTCCGGTCATGAGAAAACAGAGCTTTGGCCGTATTATTAATTACGGATTTCAAGGGGCGGATAGTGCACCGGGATGGATTTATCGTTCAGCTTTTGCAGCGGCCAAAGTAGGACTTGTTTCATTAACGAAAACAGTTGCTTATGAAGAAGCGGAGTATGGTATTACTGCGAACATGGTATGTCCTGGTGATATTATAGGCGATATGAAAGAGGCAACTATTCAAGAAGCACGTCAGCTGAAAGAGCATAACACACCGATTGGTAGATCTGGAACAGGTGAAGATATTGCAAGAACCATTTCGTTTTTATGTGAGGACGATTCCGATATGATTACCGGTACAATTATTGAAGTGACTGGTGCAGTGGATGTTATTCATAGACATCGATAGAATAAAATAAGATGAAGTTTCAAATAATTGGACAGTTTATCCATTGTGCTGAGAGGTGCGGATAATACTGTCTTTTAATATAAAATTAAATCTATCGGAAAACTTGTATTATTTTTTGTCAAATATTGAGATATTATGTTAAAATATAAGAGCGTAGAAAGCGCTTTAAAAAATGATTCAGGGGTCATTTCATAACTCAAGGGGGAACTAATCATGCGTATCGGTATTCCAACAGAAATTAAAAACAATGAAAACCGTGTGGCAATGACGCCAGCGGGAGCAGTACATTTAGTACAAAATGGTCATGAAGTTTTTGTTCAAAAAGGAGCAGGTTTAGGATCTGGTTTTACGGATGAAGAATACGTACAAGCTGGTGCGAAACTTGTAGAAACTGCTGAAGAAGCATGGAATCAAGATATGGTTATGAAGGTAAAAGAGCCAGTAGCAAGTGAATACGGCTATTTCCGTGAAGGTTTAATTTTATTCACATACTTACACTTAGCTCCAGAACCAGAATTAACGAAAGCATTAATCGATAACAAAGTTGCATCAATCGCATACGAAACAGTACAATTAGACAATCGTTCTTTACCATTACTTGCACCTATGAGTGAAGTAGCTGGTCGTATGTCCGCACAAATCGGTGCACAATTCCTTGAGAAAAACAAAGGCGGTAAAGGTATTTTACTTGCAGGCGTTCCAGGGGTAAAACGCGGCAAAGTAACAATCATCGGCGGTGGTCAAGCTGGTACAAACGCAGCTAAGATTGCAGTAGGTTTAGGTGCGGATGTAACAATCATCGACTTAAGTGCAGAACGTCTTCGTCAACTAGATGACATTTTCGGTAACCAAGTAAAAACGTTAATGTCTAATCCATACAACATTGCAGAAGCTGTAAAAGAATCTGACCTTGTGATTGGTGCGGTATTAATTCCAGGTGCAAAAGCGCCAAAACTTGTAACAGAAGAAATGATTCAATCAATGGAACCAGGTTCTGTCGTTGTAGATATCGCGATTGACCAAGGTGGTATTTTCGAAACAACTGATCGTATTACAACTCACGACAACCCAACTTACGAAAAACATGGCGTTGTTCATTATGCAGTTGCTAATATGCCAGGTGCGGTTCCACGTACGTCAACTCTTGCATTAACAAACGTAACAGTACCATATGCAGTACAAATTGCGAACAAAGGCTATAAAGATGCTTGCCTAGGCAACACTGCACTATTAAAAGGTATTAACACATTAGATGGTTATGTAACATTCGAAGCAGTTGCAGAAGCTCATGGCTTACAATACGCTGATGCGAAAGAGCTACTTGAAAAAGCTCCTGCTTTATCATAATAGAAATACATTTGAGACCTTCCTTTTCGTGAGGAGGGTCTTTTTTATATGGGGAAATAACATGTGAATAATTGTTATTTATCCCGCATTAACGGGCAGTAAGACCCCCACCCAAAAATTCAGCGGAAGCAAAGAAGTTAGGTGGGGGATGAATAAAACCCCCACTGATCAAAGTTTCACTTTATTGGTGTAAATCGATTTTTATTATGATAATTTAGAATTGTATAATAAAAAAAGAGGGGATTCTATGGGGAGCAAAAAGAGAAAGCGAAAGCAAGCTAAAAGACAAAAGTACATAAAGAAAAAACAGGAGCAGAACATACCTTTTTCACAAAAAGTAGTCATTACGATAGAGAAATCATTTCGGTATATTTGTATGGCTCTGTATGTAATTTTGTGTATGTATTCATTTGGAGTGTTTTACAGTTTTGAGATAACTCCTAATATTATTGAGAGTATTTTAGTATTTATCCTTGTTGCAATAGAATTAGTCTTATTCGTTATATTTTTTGATACAGTATGGCCTAGTCATGAAAGTAAAAAAGATAGAAAAAGAAGCAAAAAATCTTCATACACTTCAAGCACATCAAGTGGATTCGGTCACTACAGTAGTAGTGATTGTAGTAGCTCAAGTGATGGTGGAGGAGATTGCGGAGGTGGTGGAGATTAAGTTAATTTTTCAGAAGAACGACTAATGAAAGGATGAGACGAAAGATGGAAACTGTGAACTTAATAGAATTAACAAAAGACATTCAAGATCAACATAAAAACTTCGTCGTTTCAAATATAAACAGTCATTGTTTACGAATCGCTGTATTTACTGGTGAATATGATTGGCACTATCATTCTAATTCGGATGAATTATTTATTGTGCTAGAGGGAGAATTACTTATTGATTTTGAAAATGGAGAAACAGCGGTTTTAAAGCCAAATGATTCTATTTTAATTCCAGCATGTACGATTCATAGAACGAGAGCATTAAAGAGAACGGTAAATCTTTGTTTTGAACATATAGAGGCTGATACGATTAAGGTGGAGCAATTATGAAAAAATTATCTGTAGCTGAGTATGGAAAAGTTCTTCCGGTTTTAGAAGGTAATACAAGAACGACGACGTTTGCTTATGCCGTATGTGATCAAATGATAGATGGTGAGGTTTTTGTAAACGGGCAATTAACAGCAGGATTAATTATTACAGCTAACGGTATCTATTATTTATTTGGTGATACGGATGATCAAAATTATAACGAAGAGTTATTTTCATATTTAAAAACGGCTATTGAAAAAACAGAGAAGAGATTTACACTGTTCACTTCGAGCGAAGAATGGGAAATGATGATAGAAGAGCGTTTTAGTAATGTACTTCGGAACATCCCGCGAATGAAATTTCAAAGCGTAACCTTTGAAGAGAGTCAACGAGATTTTAACAAAAATACATATGAAGTGAAGCGTATTGATAGAAGAGATATAGAGCGCAGCATTGAATTTAAAGAGGAGTACTACAAAGAGTATTGGGGATCAAAAGAAACGTTTTTGAACAGTGGTTTTGGATTTTGTATAGAACAAGATGGGATAATTGTAGCTGAATGCGTCTCAATATTTAGCGGGAATGGTTTTGCTGAAATAGATATTGCAACACATGGAGCGCATCAAGGGAAAGGATTAGCTCAAGCTGTTGCAACAAGGTTCATTGAACATTGCATGCAAAATGACATTATACCGAGCTGGGATTGTTATGTAGACAATATTCCTTCGCGAAAATTAGCTAGTAAATTAAGTTTTTATCATCCAATAGAATATAGTTTGTTTGTACGTAAGAAAACGGGGGAATAAAAATGAATGTAGAATTAACAAGATTTAAAGTTAAGCCTGGTAAGAGTCATCGAGTAGATGAATGGATGCAGCTTCTTAATGACAATTTGAAAGAAGTGCTTTTGACATTAAACGACGAAAAAATGTACGTTGAGACAATTTTCCGGGAAATAAGAGATGGAGAAGAGTACTTATATTGGTATTCTGTGCAAGGAGAAGGTGGTATTTTTGTCGAAAATTCGCATCATGAAATTGATAAAAAGCACTTAGCATTTTGGTATGAATGTATCGATGAAGAAGCACCGTCTATTGATATGAAAACAGAAGTTGTTATGATTCAAGATGTTGTGAAGGAAGCGATGAAATAATAGAATAGTATTTCAGAGAAGCGCATCAAAATGGATGTGCTTTTTATTATGAAACAATTTATAAAAGCTGCATTTGGATGTCTTTAAGTGAAAATAAAGAGGGATACTGAGAATATTTTAGGATAAACTATAAAGTGAAACTTTAATCAGTGTGGGGTTCATCCCCCATCTAACTTCTTGCTTCCGCTGAATTTTGATGTGAGGTCTTACTGCCCGTTAATGCGGGATAAAGAAATAAAAAACACCAAACCAAAAGACTTACCAATATACGGTATAGTCGTAACAGGAAAAACAGAGGATTTACAAATTTTACAAGGGTCACCGTATATTAAGACTGCTGTAAGAGGTGTAACAGTTGAGAAATATTGATCACAAGTAATTAATGTGAATAATCAGAAAATTTATGCTATAATATGGGAAAAGGAGGTTTATATGAGGCAAATACATGGAGCAATTTATATTTACATAACAATGTTTTTCGTGGCGATATCCTATGGGTTGGGGCACGTGTATTCGCATCCTATACTAACTTTTTTAAGTGGAGCATGTATGGCGTTTGCGCTTCTTGTCCACCTTTTCTCAGTTTGGATCGTGAAATTTCAATTAAATATTAGTGAAATAGAAGAAGGCACTTTTTGAGTGGCCTTCTTTTTTAATAATATTTTGGAAGCTCTTGTAGCAATTTTTCAATTTCGAATTCGGTTTCTTCACATATAGAAAGTGTGCGTAGTCTGAAAAATAAGCTACGTAAGAAAGATTTTGTATTTCCATATAAAAACTCGTACGATTCAATAGGTAGTGCTTGTTTTTGGACCAGTAATTGAGCTACTAAGTCACGAAGGGCTAATATGAGTATTTCTTCTTTTAGGCCATTTTGCAGCATTGCGACAATCGGATAAACGAGACGCTCGTCTTCTTCATATTTGTAGTGAATAGAATGGACACAAACTTTGTTTAACAAAGTTTTTAATATCTCTTCGTAATGTAAAGTTTCTAGTTTAGGACTATGAACAAGCGCCTCAAATGTATCGGAAGCATGTGCGATACTATGTGCCCAGCCGTGGTCTTGCACATATCCGCGGAAATCATGTTCATTGTTCATATATAGAATTAATTGATCTTTTACAGTTAAAATATCATTCTGTGATAAGAAATTATGAGTTGTATCTGCATCTATAATGAGCGCAATTAATAAGGTCGTAAATGCACGAGTAAATACAGCATCTTCATCATCTGAATGAATCTTATACAATAAATATTTTTCACCGATGCTTTCTAATAATAGTTTCTGTAATTGTGTGTGTGAAAGGTAGCGATTTTTGATGAGATGATAAAAAGTAGAGTAGATGAGTTTGTCCCTTAAGTAGCTATCAGTAACACCGATATGTTCAAGCATACTGGAACTTAAAGAATCAATATGAAGTGTGTTATCTATGATGTAATTATTATTACGAATTTTTTCTAACTGTTGTTGTAACATATAAACCCCTTGTTTTAGAAAATTCTGTATTTTTATAATATAATAAGAGGAAGAAATAGACAATAAATAAGTGCATTTGAATGGAGGGGGCATTATGAAGAGAGCATTATTCTTTTTTATTAGTATTTTCTTTTTAGGGAGTTGTTCGATTTGGTATGTTACTTTTTCTAGCGAGAGCAAAAGTTGGACGGGACAATATAAGGGCCATATTAAGGACGACAGTGAAGATGGAGTGTTTACGTTTCAGTACAAAGGCGGAGATGGGAATACAGAATTTAAAAATTTAGAGATTGCTATTAATGGAGCCTTTAGCACAATGACACAAACGTCAGAAAATCATAAAGGAGCAAAGATTGAAATGAAATCATCTTGTGTAAGTTGTGCGCCTTTATCTAAAGATGAACCGATAGAGGTTTTGATTAAATGGGATGATAAGTATGAGGAGAAGATGGTGTTAAATTTGAAATAGCCTAGAGTAAGGAGTTAAAAATGAATAGGCATATGAAAAAATTAATGTTTATAAGTGTATTTCTAATCATATTATCAGCGTGCACTACAAAACAAGTAGAGGTAAAAAAAGTACCTAAAGAAGGGTATATCATATTAAGAAATGATACGGTGTTTTTTGCCGATGATAAAACGTTTGAAACAAAAGTAGAGTTGCAACATTATATAGAACAACAAATGAATAAAGAGCATCCATCACATATAGTCTTGAGCTTTAAGGACAAAGACACATATAAACAGTTAAAAACAGGGGATAAAATAAAAGTATGGTTTTCTCAAATACTTGAAAGTTATCCAGCAAAAATGATTGTAGAGAAATTTGAAATAGTAGAGAAATAGAAAAAGGCAGCAACCAAGCTGCCTTTTTTCTTATTTTACAAATTGTAATTCTTTCGGGAACTTCGTTAAAATTTCTGATCCGTCTTTTGTGATGTAAATATCATCTTCAATACGAACGCCACCTACGTTTGGTACGTAAATACCTGGCTCGATTGTGAAGACCATACCTTCTTTTAATGGAGACTCGTTGCCAGCTTTTACATCTGGATATTCGTGTACGCTAATTCCAAGTCCGTGACCAAGGCGGTGCGGGAAGAAGTCACCGTAACCTGCATCTGCGATAACAGAACGAGCAGCGTTGTCGATTGCGCCAAGTGTAACACCTGGTTTACATGCTTCAACTGCTTGTAGTTGTCCAGCAAGTACAGTGTTGTAAATGCGAGTTTGTTCTTCAGAAATCTCGCCGAATGCTACTGTACGTGTAATATCAGAGCAATAACCTTCAATGATTACACCTAAATCAAATAGTACGAAATCACCGCGCTTCATTTTGTTTGCGCCAGGAATACCGTGTGGAAGAGCAGAGTTTGCACCCGCTAATACCATCGTATCAAATGACATTTTATGTATGCCTTTTGTTTTTAATTCGTGTTCAATAATTGCTAATACTTCTAGCTCGCTACGGTTTTCTTTAATTGCATTTACACCAACTTCAACAGCGTAGTCCGCCATTTTAGCTGCTTCGCGTAAAATAGAAAGTTCTTTTTCATCTTTAATTAAACGAAGTTCGCGAACTTTTTCCTCAGCTGATTTGAAAGCTGCATTTGGGAATAATTTCGTTAATTCTTCGTAGCGCTCTACGTTTAAATGTTCTTTTTCAATTGCAACTGCATTTGCATTGATGCCGCGGTCTTTAATTGCTTTTGCAATCATATCCCATGGTCTGTCAGTATCAGTAAATCCGATAATTTCATGTGCCCAGCCAGCGTTACGTGCTTGACCTTCTTCCATTTTAGGACAAATTAAAATAGGTTCTTTTTCTTGGAATACAAACATACCAAGTAATCTTTCATGCGGTTCACAGTAGAAGTTCGTCATGTAGAAGACGTTCGGTGTAGAAGTTAAGAACGCAGCTTCTACGTTTTTTTCTTTTAGCCATTGCATTAAATTTTCTAATCTAGCATTCATCGATTGGCACCCCCGAGATATTTAATTACAAATATAACTTTAACTCGGAAGAAAGCGTTATGACAAGTAAATAGATGTTAGAAAAGACAGGGAATAGAGAAATCATGTAGAATAAAAAGTGAGAATGTGAATAGGGGAGGAATGTAATAATGAAAGTATCTTATCATGGACATTCAGTTGTGAAAATTGAGGCGAATGGAAAAGTTATTTTAATTGACCCGTTTTTAACAGGTAATCCGAAAACAGATTTAAAAGCTGAAGATGTAAAAGTGGATGCAATCCTTTTATCGCATGGACACGGTGATCATGTTGGAGATACAGTAGAACTTGCGAAGAAAAATAATGCAGTTGTTGTAGCGCCATTTGAACTAGCAACATTTTTAAGTTGGCAAGGTGTAAATACACATCCGATGCATATTGGTGGTTCACATGAATTTGACTTTGGAAAAGTGAAGTTTACACAAGCATTCCACGGCTCTAGTTATATTGATGAAGCAAATAAGACGATTACATATACAGGTATGCCAGCAGGTATTTTATTTACAGCAGAAGAGAAAACAGTGTACCACGCAGGAGATACTGCACTATTCTCTGATATGAAGTTAATTGGGGAATTAAATAAAGTTGATCTAGCATTTTTACCAATTGGTGATAATTTCACAATGGGACCAGAAGATGCTGTACTAGCGGCAAAATGGATTAATTCGAAAACTGTTGTACCGATGCATTACAATACGTTCCCAGTTATTGAACAAGATCCATATCAATTTGTAGAAAAGCTACAAAATTGTACAGGGAAAGTATTAGAAGCTGGAGAAAGTATTACACTATAGAAAAGAAATCCTTCATTTGAAAAGAAAAGTGAAGGGTTTTTTACGTGTGTAGGACAGCTTTTAATGCTTGTATTTGTTTTGGTGATTCTTTTCTTTTTGTACGTGGTTGTTCAGGTGTTTCATTCAATTCCATTGCAACTTTTTTCCCATCTACGAAAGCTAAAAATATAGCACCTACAACCTCTAAAAATTTTTTCATCATGTGTACGCTCCTTTGTTTTATTTCTTGTCTTCATTGTATAGGGAATCAAGTGGGCGAACTATCGAATGAGATGACAATAGCATTACATTGTTGTAATAGAATGACTGGTGGAATGTAAGGGTCATTTTGTTATAAAAAAAATAGTACAGGTATGCAAAGAGAGAGTGTAACAGTTTTGAAAATATAGTATACTGAAAGTACAACACATGAAGAATTTAGGGAAAAGAAAGTATGGTGAAACCATTTGGCTACCAAGCATAACCAAATTTTAGAACATATTAATAGCCTGCCAGTAGGCCATAAAATTTCTGTAAGACAAATTGCGAAAGATTTGAGTGTAAGTGAAGGGACAGCTTACCGTGCAATTAAAGATGCAGAAAATAAAGGATATGTTAGTACAATTGAACGTGTCGGAACAATTCGAATTGAACAAAAGAAGAAAGAAAATATCGAAAAACTGACATATGCAGAAGTCGTTAACATTGTCGACGGTCAAGTACTTGGAGGCAGAGAAGGACTACATAAAACATTAAATAAATTTGTAATCGGAGCTATGAAATTAGAAGCGATGATGCGCTATACAGAAGCTGGGAATTTACTCATTATTGGTAACCGTACGAATGCACATCAATTAGCGCTAGAAACTGGAGCCGCTGTATTAATTACGGGTGGATTTGATACGGAAGATCATGTGAAGAAATTAGCAGACGAATTAAAGCTGCCGATTATTTCAAGTAGCTACGATACATTTACGGTCGCAACGTTAATTAACCGTGCAATTTATGATCAACTGATTAAGAAAGAAATTGTACTTGTTGAGGATATTTTAACACCAATTGAAGAAACGTTATATTTAAAGCCACATGATACAGTACAGCAATGGCATGCATATAACGAAGAGACAATGCACGGAAGATATCCAATTGTCGATGAAAATAAAAAAGTGCTAGGAATCGTAACTTCAAAAGACATGATCGGTGTAGCGAAAGAAACACCAATTGATAAAGTAATGACAAAACACCCAATTACAGTGAATGGTAAAATGTCTGTCGCAGCTGCGGCACGTATGATGGTGTGGGAAGGAATTGAATTACTTCCTGTCGTTGAGGAAGGAAATAAACTGCAAGGTATCATTAGCCGTCAAGATGTACTTCAGGCACTGCAAATGATTCAACGTCAGCCACAAGTTGGAGAAACAATTGATGATATCGTAACGAATCAATTTATGACGCCAAAAGAAGCGAAAAATGAGCATCTATATCAATTTTCGGTGACGCCGCAAATGACGAATTCAATCGGAACGTTATCGTACGGTGTATTTGCAACAATTGTGACAGAAGCGACAAATCGCGTCATTCGTGCGCAAAAGAAAAGCGATTTAATTGTTGAAAACTTAACAATTTATTTCGTGAAGCCGGTTCAAATTGATAATGTTGTATCCGTTCATCCGAAAGTATTAGAAATCGGGCGTAAATTTGGTAAGGTCGATGTAGAGGTGCATCATGAAGGTAATGTCGTTGGAAAAGCATTACTTATGGTTCAGTTAATTGATAAATAAAAAGATGGAACAAATCGTTTTGATTTGTTCCATTTTTTTTTGTTGTTTTAAATTTGAAAGGCATGATTTTAGATGAGAGTTTTAGTGAAATATGTATGGGATGGAGTGGAAAAGTAACACGATAAAAGACAGAATAGTAATTTAATTTTGGTATATATTGTGTTATGATTATATTGTAAGAAAATGGATTTCTGGAAGGTGGTATACATTATGTCTTCAGCCGTACTCTTTTTTGGTAGTATCGCACTATTTTACTTTCTTGTAATGATACCGATCCAATATTTATATTTACAAGGTTTACATGAAAAAAAGGAAAAGACAGGATTATCTCAGCGAGAGCTATATGAAAAAATGTCTTTTGGAGAAGAACAATTACATTTTCACGTACAAGGTAACCCATTTAATATACCATCTGCGTTTGTTGCATATATGATTTTGAAAGTTAAGGGTCGTAAAAAAGCATCACAATATTGATGCTTTTTTTATGTTGCTTCATAGACTTCGGCTTCTTTAACTGCTAATGGTAAGAAGTGTTTGTATTGGCGAAACCCATTAAATACACTTGCACTACCAAATAGAACGAATAAAATACCAACGATAATACGAGCGGTTGAAAGTTCTAAAAAGAATTGGTTTACCCCGAAAAATAAAACGAATGAACCGAGTGCCATTGCGGATTTTCCTGAGAGCCAACCTTTTTCCATTGGGCGGTTTGTACGAAAGTATTTTGTTTTGTAAAAGAGGTACAACATAAATGAGACGATAATACAGAAGACTAATACTGGCATAATGAACACTCCCATCGCTTTGTGAAAAATAATAGAAAAGAAAAAGAAATATCTAAACTTTCTAACTTCTATTATAAAGCAATTGTTCGCATGTATGAAATACTTTCCGTTATAATGGAGGATAAAGTGAAGAAGTTGATTAAAAAGGAGATTATACATATGCATGAGCAAATTTTAGGAGCAATTAAAGAGTTTGATACAATTATTATTCATCGCCACGTGCGTCCGGACCCAGATGCATTAGGTTCACAGGGTGGCCTTGGTACAATTCTACAAGAATCGTTTCCAGAGAAAAATATTTATACGGTTGGGTACAATGAACCGTCGTTAGCGTACTTAAGAGTAATGGATGATATTGAAGATAGTGTATACGAAAATGCGCTTGTTATCGTTTGTGATACTGCGAATCAAGAACGTGTTGATGATCAACGCTATACAAAAGGGAAAATGTTAATTAAAATTGATCATCATCCAAATGAAGATCCATATGGAGATATTACGTGGGTAGATACGGCAGCGAGTTCTACAAGTGAAATGATTTATGAGTTTTACACGTATGGAAAAGATAAAGGATTAAAAATAACAAAAGAAGCAGCTCGCCTTATTTTAGCTGGAATTGTTGGGGACACAGGTCGTTTCTTATTCCCGAATACAACAGCAAAAACACTTCGTTACGTAAGTGAGCTTGTTGATATGGGTGTGAAATTCACAGATTTATACAATGAAATGTATAAGACAAAAGAAAAAATTGCTCGTTTAAACGGTTATATTTTACAAAACTTTACGATGGTAGAAGAAGGAGCAGCTTACATTAAATTAACGAAAGAAGTATTAGAAGAGTTTGATGTACTTTCTTCTGAAGCATCTGGTGTTGTTGGAGCACTTGGCAATATTGATGGATTAAAGGCGTGGGTTCTATTTTTAGAGGAAGACGACGTAATTCGTGTTCGTCTTCGTTCAAAAGGACCAGTTATAAACAAATTAGCAATGCAATATAACGGTGGAGGACACCCGATGGCTTCTGGTGCGAAGGCATCTTCTTGGGAAGAAGCGGCTCGTCTTTTTGCTGATTTACGTGAGATTTGTAAATAAGAGATTATATGTTAGAACGAAAAGAAGGAGCGGCGCTAAAGCCCTCCTTCTTTATTTTTCTTTCTCTATAGTAATGCTAATTTCAAGCACTGTATCAAAAGATATTGTATCGACTTTAAAACGGTATAGCCGATCGTAATGTTTGTACGTCTTGTTTTCGATTACCTTTTTGAGTAGGTCTTTATTTTTTGCGATACTTTGAATGTTTTTCGTTAAAAGATGCTGGAGATCATTATGGATAGATGTAGTCATATTTTCGAGTGTAAGATTGTCTAAATCGTATTTTTCTCGATTGATAAGTTTTATTTTAATCTCTTGAATGGTTAAGAGCCGTTTATTTTCAGTGTTCAATTTTTCTTGATCTTCGAGAAGGACGTGGAGTTTTGCTTCTTGTTTTTCTATAATTTCTCTTTGTTCTGCTATTTTACTAGCTTGTTCTTCTTGAAAAACACCGTATATGTACAAAAAAATAAACCAGCTCAACACGCCTCCAACAGCAGCACCAGCTAATACTAAGTACCATCTTTTTGCTGTATTGGCACTTGGTACTCTCATACATGTTCCTGCGTTAGCCATTTAATAATAATGAGACCTGTTTGCATACCACCAGTTGCGAAAAAAATAAGGAGAATTTGTTTTACGATATCTTTCATATCTCCGCCAAAGAAACTTCTTTCAAAGCTATAAAAGGTATCGAATGTTCCGCCGATTGCTGCAACGAGTGCCCAAATTCTTAAATTTTGGGCGAATTGATTAATGTAAGTTAGAGCTGGTTTTCCGATAAGAAACGCACCAAATCCACCAATTAATGAACCGCCAAGTATAACCCCAAAGGCAATAAAATAACTAATAATAAGCAGAGAGAAAAAAGTATGTTCTCTTACATCCATCGTCATTCCCCTTTCTTCTTCATATATATGGACAAAGTATAAGAAGTATGTTTTGATTTCCGCTTTCCTCATCACCTATAATAAAAGTAGTCAAATAGGTAAAGAGAGGGTACAACAGTGAAGTTTGTGCATTTACAATGTCAAACCGTTTTTAGTTTATTAAAAAGTGCTTGTAAAATTGATGAGCTTGTAGTCAGGGCGAAAGAACTTGGTTTCTCATCGCTGGCTATTACGGATGAAAATGTTATGTATGGCGTTATTCCGTTTTATAAAGCATGTAAGAAACATGGTATACAGCCTGTTATTGGATTAACCGCTTCTATTTTTAGTGAAGAAGAAGAAAGGTCTTATCCGCTTGTATTACTTGCTGAGAATGAAATAGGCTACCAAAATTTATTAAAGATTTCTAGCAGTATTATGACAAAGTCCAAAGAAGGTATTCCTAAGAAGTGGCTTGCGCATTATGCGAAAGGATTAATTGCTATTTCACCAGGTAAAGATGGCGAAATTGAGCAATTATTACTAGAAGACAATGAGAGTCAGGCTGAAGAAGTAGCTCGAACATATCAAAATATGTTCGGCCATTTTTATATGAGTTTGCAGCATCATGCAATTCAAGATGAGTTGCTTTTACAAGAGAAGCTACCTGAATTTATTAGTAGGGTTAATATTCCAGTCGTTGCAACAAACGATGTGCGTTATATCAATCAAAGTGACGCACTTGTTCACGAATGTTTACTATCTGTTGAAAGTGGAACGAAAATGACTGATCCAGATAGGCCGAGGCTGAAAACAGATCAATATTATTTAAAATCATCGGATGAAATGGAAGCACTATTTTCCCATGCGCCGGAAGCAATCCAAAATACAATAAAAATTGCAGAGCGTTGCCAAGTAGAAATACCGTTCCATGTAAATCAACTTCCGAAGTTTCCTGTTCCGTCTAACGAAACGAGTGATATATACTTGCGTCGTGTTTGTGAAGAAGGTTTGCGGAAACGATATGGTGCGCCGAAAGAAGTGCATATAAAGCGTTTGGATCATGAATTAAATGTTATTTCTCGTATGGGATTTAGTGATTATTTCCTCATCGTATGGGATTTTATGAAGTATGCACATGAAAATCATATTTTAACAGGACCAGGTCGTGGATCGGCAGCTGGTTCACTCGTCTCATACGTATTAGAAATTACAGATATTGATCCGATTGAATACAATCTATTATTTGAAAGGTTTTTAAATCCTGAACGTGTGACGCTTCCAGATATTGATATTGATTTTCCAGACGTAAGACGTGATGAGATGATTCGCTATGTGAAAGATAAATACGGTCAGCTTCGTGTTGCGCAAATTGTAACGTTTGGTACGCTTGCAGCAAAAGCAGCAATTAGAGACATTGCCCGCGTAATGGGGCTTCCGCCACGAGATATTGATATATTTTCAAAACTTATCCCATCAAAGCTCGGTATAACGTTAAAAGATGCATATGAAGAATCACAATCACTTCGTGAGTTTATACAAGGGAATCTTCTGCATGAGCGTGTGTTTGAAATCGCAAAACGTGTAGAAGGTTTACCACGTCATACGTCTATTCATGCGGCTGGCGTTATTATGAGTCAAGAACCGTTAACAGGCAGTGTAGCAATTCAAGAAGGACATAACGATGTTTATGTTACGCAATATCCAGCTGATGCGCTAGAAGAACTTGGGTTGCTTAAGATGGACTTTTTAGGGTTACGTAATTTAACGTTACTTGAAAATATTATAAAATTTATCGCGAACAAAACAGGGAAAGAAATCGATATAAGAAACTTACCTCTTCAAGATGAAAAGACGTTCCAATTATTAGGGAGAGGGGATACAACAGGTGTATTCCAGCTTGAGTCAGGTGGTATGCGAAATGTACTTCGCGGGTTAAAACCGAATGAGTTTGAAGATATCGTAGCTGTTAACTCGTTATACAGACCGGGGCCGATGGAACAGATACCGACCTTTATTGAATCGAAACATGGAAAAAGAAAAATTGAATATTTACATCCGGATTTAAAGCCAATTTTAGAAAGAACATACGGCGTCATTGTATACCAAGAACAAATTATGCAAATTGCATCGAAGTTAGCAGGGTTTTCGCTCGGAGAAGCAGATTTACTGCGCCGTGCAGTGAGTAAAAAAAATCGTGATATTTTAGATCAGGAACGTAAGCATTTTGTCCAAGGGTGTTTGCAAAATGGTTATGATGAGACGTCTGCTGAGAAAATTTATGATTTAATTGTAAGATTTGCGAATTACGGTTTTAACCGAAGTCACGCTGTAGCTTACAGTATGATCGGATATCAGCTTGCCTATTTGAAAGCGAACTATACGCTGGAATTTATGACGGCATTATTATCAAGCGCAATTGGAAATGAAGATAAAATTGTACAGTATATACGAGAAACGAAGCGGAAAGGCTTTCACGTTTTGCCGCCGTCTCTTCAGAGAAGTGGTTACAACTTCCAAATAGAAGGGAATGCGATACGTTACAGTTTACTTTCGATCCGAAATATTGGAATGGCTACAGTGACGGCATTATTAGAAGAACGAAAGAAAAAAATGTTCGAAGATTTGTTTGAATTTTGTCTCCGTATGCCGTCAAAGTTTGTGACGGAGCGCAATTTAGAAGCTTTCGTCTGGTCCGGATGTTTTGATGATTTTGGTGTTTCGAGAACGAATTTATGGAAAAGTATTAAAGGGGCATTAGAGTACGCGAATCTCGCACGTGATTTAGGAGATGCTGTTCCAAAATCAAAATACGTACAAGGAGAAGAGCTATCTTTTATTGAACAACTAAATAAAGAGAAGGAAGCACTTGGCTTTTATTTATCAAGTTATCCGACAGCGCAGTATGTAAAGTTAGCAAAAGAATTAGAAATTCCATCTCTCGCTCAGGCGATGCGACACAAGAAAAAAGTACAAAGAGCTATTGTGTATATAACAAGTGTGAGAGTGATTCGTACGAAAAAGTTTCAAAAGATGGCATTTATTACATTCTGTGATCAAAATGATGAAATGGAAGCAGTCCTCTTCCCAGAAACGTATATACATTTCTCGGACAAGTTACAAGAAGGAGCAATTGTTTTAGTTGACGGTACGATTGAGCTAAGAAATCATAAGCTGCAATGGATTGTAAATGGTCTATATCCGCTAGAGGAAATGGATGTTTATGAAGAAAAGAAAGACGCATCTGTTTACGTGAAATTGCCGTCTCAGTATGAGAAAAAGCTTTTAAATCAGGTTACGAAAATATTGTTCGACTATTCAGGTTTTGCGAAAGTACTAATTTATTATGAAAAGGAACATAAAATGGTACAATTATCTCGGAGTTTATCGATTCATCCAAGTGAAGAATGTTTAGGAGCACTTCGTGAAATTGTCGGGGAAGAAAATGTAGTTGTGAAAATATAATGGACAATTTCCCTACACTTCGATTATTATAGTAGTAGTGTTCGTGGTCAGACCACTTGGAGAAATTGATATCAGCAAGAATAATTTGAGGAGAGTGGATAGTTTGTCAACACTTCGTGAAGAAGCACTTCACATGCATAAAGTGCATCAAGGAAAATTAGAAACTGTATCAAAAGTAAAAGTAGAAAATGCAAAAGATTTAAGTCTTGCATATTCTCCAGGGGTTGCAGAACCTTGTAAAGAAATTTATGACGATAAAAGTAAGGTATATGAATATACGATGAAGGGAAATATGGTAGCAGTTGTGACAGACGGAACAGCTGTACTTGGTCTTGGTAACATTGGACCTGAAGCATCTCTTCCAGTAATGGAAGGTAAAGCTGTATTATTCAAGAGCTTTGCTGGTGTAGATGCATTCCCGATTGCCTTAAATACAAACGATGTAGATAAAATTGTTGAAACTGTAAAATTAATGGAGCCAACTTTTGGCGGCGTTAACTTAGAAGATATCGCAGCACCAAACTGCTTCATTATTGAAGAGCGTTTGAAAAAAGAAACAAATATTCCTATCTTCCATGATGATCAACACGGAACAGCTATCGTAACAGTAGCAGGTCTTGTAAATGCACTGAAATTAGTTGGAAAGAAAATGTCTGACATTAAAGTTGTCGCAAATGGCGCAGGTGCAGCAGGTATTGCAATTATTAAACTTTTATATCGCTATGGTGTACGCGACATTATTATGTGTGACCGTAAAGGGGCAATCTATGATGGTCGTCCTACAGGTATGAATCCGGTGAAGGATGAAGTTGCAAAATATACAAATAAGAATCGTATAGAAGGTTCTTTAGCTGATGTTGTACATGGTGCGGACGTATTCATTGGTGTATCTGCAGAAGGTGCATTAACAGAAGAGATGGTTCGTACAATGAATGACGATGCGATTATTTTTGCAATGGCGAATCCGGTTCCAGAAATTATGCCAGAATTGGCAAAAGCAGCGGGCGCAGCTGTTGTTGGAACAGGTCGTTCTGACTTCCCGAACCAAGTAAATAATGTACTGGCGTTCCCTGGTATTTTCCGCGGTGCACTTGACGTACATGCGACACAAATTAACGAAGAAATGAAGATGGCAGCTGTACAGGCTATTGCTGAGCTTGTAGCAGAAGATGAGTTGAATGCAGACTATATCATTCCGGCACCATTTGACGCGCGTGTAGCGCCTCAAGTAGCGGCTTACGTTGCAAAAGCAGCAATGGAGACAGGAGTAGCTCGCCGTCAAGTAGATCCAAATGAGATCGCTGAAAAAACAAAACAATTAGCGCTGATTGGTAAAGAATAAGCGAGGAATTTCCATTGACATCATCAAATACAAAAGTATATCTCGAAATTGTAAAAAAAATCCGTTCCATTATGGAAGAGGATGGATTGGTAGCGGGGGATCGTTTGCCGTCTGAGCGTGAGTTAAGTTCACGCTTAAACGTAGGACGTTCCTCTGTAAGAGAAGCATTGCGTGCTTTAGAACTGGTAGGATTGATTGAAACGAGACGTGGTGAAGGGACATTTATTCGAAACTTTTATGATAACGGCCTTGTACAATTAATTGCTCCGTTCTTACTGCAAGATGAGAAAACAATTCGTGATTTATTACAAACGAAACGATTGCTTGAGAAAGATATGATTCGAATTGTATGTAATTTACCGAAAGAAACGTTTTCTAAAGTACTAAGTAGATTACACCAAGTACTTGAAGGAAATGAAAACTCAATCCCAACGCTTCATCAAACGTTCTTTAAAACACTTATTGAACAAGTCGATAATTATTTACTATATCGCATTTGGATGATCGTAAATGATTACGTAGCAACTCTTTCTTGTAAAGTTTCAAGAGATTCTATCGATATGTATAGAAAGCTTTATGCTACTTTGGAAGAAAAACAAGAAAATGATGCACTAAAAATTTACGATGAATTAGTAGAGAATATACAGTTTCACTCGTAATGTATAAAATTTGTCGAAATGACCATGACACGTTATGACAAACATTCTACCGCTTAGCGGTTAAAGTTAAACGTAAAGAGTGAGGTTATTAGACAGATTGAGAAGATAAGGCTAACATCAAACTTTGGTGTTAGCCCCATTTTCTTCTTACGCTAACCTTAGCTCTCAACGAAGGGGGTCAAATTGTGCTAAGAGATTTATTCGTGAAAAAGAAAAAGTACGCTGCAATACCTTCAGAACAAGTACGAAAAGATGTACCAGATGGCGTTATGACAAAATGTCCGGAATGTAAAAAAATCATGTATACGAAAGAACTTCTAAAAAATTTAAAAGTATGTGTGAATTGTGGATATCATCATCCTATGAATGCATGGGAACGTCTTGATAGTATATTGGACGAAGGGTCATTCCGTGAGTATGACAAAGAAATGGTTTCATTAAATCCACTCGAGTTTCCAGGTTATGAAGAGAAACTAGAGAGCGATCGTAAGAAGACTGAATTAAACGAAGCGGTTGTAACTGGTGAAGGAACAATTGATGACATGCTTGTTGTTGTTGCAGTAATGGATTCTCGTTTTCGAATGGGGAGCATGGGCTCTGTGGTAGGAGAAAAAATCGCCCGTGCGGTTGAAAAGGCGTACGACTTACAAGTTCCATTTATTATCTTTACTGCTTCGGGTGGTGCCCGTATGCAAGAAGGGATATTAAGTTTAATGCAAATGGCAAAAACAAGCGTAGCTTTGAAAAAGCATAGTAATGCAGGAGGATTATTTATTTCTGTTATGACTCACCCAACGACGGGCGGGGTTTCAGCGAGTTTCGCTTCACTTGGTGATTATAATCTTGCAGAACCAGGTGCACTTATCGGATTTGCTGGTAGACGTGTAATTGAACAAACGGTGCGTGAGAAACTACCGGAAGATTTCCAAACGGCAGAATTCTTACTAGATCATGGTCAATTAGATGCGGTGGTGCATCGTGATGATATGAGAGAATCGCTTCGCAAGATTTTAGAAGTTCATCAAGGAGGGGGAATGGCTGTATGGCAGAGCTAGAATTTGAAAAACCAGTTGTTGAGCTAAGAAATAAGATTCGTGAACTGAAAGACTATACGAAAAACAGCCAGATGGACTTCAGTGAGGAGATTCGTATTTTGGAAGACAAGCTAGAAAATTTAGAGGAAGATATATACGGTAATCTGAAAGTATGGGACCGTGTTCAAATTGCTCGTCATGCAGAACGACCGACAACGCTCGATTATATTGAGCACTTATTTACTGATTTTTTCGAATGTCATGGAGATCGTCTATTTGGCGATGATGCAGCGATTGTCGGCGGCATTGCGAAATATAAAGGGATGCCTGTAACTGTAATTGGGCATCAGCGCGGAAAAGATACGAAAGAAAATATTCGCCGTAACTTTGGAATGCCTCATCCAGAAGGATATCGAAAAGCATTACGCTTAATGAAGCAGGCGGAAAAGTTCAATCGTCCTATTATTTGTTTCATTGATACGAAAGGGGCTTATCCTGGTAAAGCTGCTGAAGAACGTGGTCAAAGTGAAGCTATCGCCCGCAATTTATTTGAAATGGCAGGTTTAACTGTACCTGTTATTTGTATCGTTATCGGTGAAGGTGGTAGTGGCGGTGCGCTAGGCCTTGGAGTGGGAGATTACATTCATATGCTAGAAAATTCCACTTATTCTGTTATTACACCAGAGGGTGCAGCGGCAATTCTTTGGAAAGATGCAGGAAAAGCAAAGGAAGCTGCAGAGGCAATGAAAATTACAGCAGCAGATTTGAAAGAATTAGGTGTAATTGATGAAATTATTCCAGAGGCAAAAGGTGGAGCTCACCGTAATCTTTCGAAACAGTCAGAAAATATAGATTTAATGATTAGAAAAACTTTTGAACAATTAAACGGAATTTCGAAAGATGAATTAATCGAAAAACGTTATGAAAAATATATGAAAATTGGGCAAGTTTCGTTTTCAAACGCTTCCATTGGGATAAAATAAGAAAAGCGTGCGTTCCTCTTCGCGAATGCACGTTTTTATTATGAAAAGACACATCTTCTCCATTGTGTTTTTATATTTTTTCGTGTTATTTTATTATAAGGCAAATAATCTTTATGAGGTGAGTACAAATGAAACGTATTGGTGTATTAACAAGTGGTGGAGATTCACCTGGTATGAATGCTGCCATTCGTGCAGTTGTTCGTAAAGCGATTTTCCATGATATTGAAGTATATGGTATTTACCATGGATACGCTGGATTAATTTCTGGTCACATTGAAAAATTAGAACTTGGTTCTGTTGGCGATATTATCCACCGCGGTGGTACGAAATTATATACAGCAAGATGTCCTGAGTTTAAAGACCCAGAAGTACGACTAAAAGGTATCGAGCAATTAAAGAAACATGGTATCGAAGGACTTGTTGTTATTGGTGGAGATGGTTCTTACCAAGGCGCTAAAAAATTAACTGAACAAGGATTCCCGTGTGTTGGTGTACCAGGTACAATCGACAATGATATCCCTGGAACAGACTTCACAATTGGTTTCGATACAGCTTTAAACACTGTTATTGATGCAATTGATAAAATCCGTGACACAGCTACATCTCATGAACGTACATATGTTATCGAAGTAATGGGACGTCACGCTGGTGATATCGCATTATGGGCTGGTTTAGCTGATGGTGCAGAAACAATCTTAATTCCAGAAGAAGAGTATGACATGGATGATGTTATCGCTCGTCTGAAGCGTGGTAGTGAACGTGGTAAAAAACACAGTATTATCGTTGTAGCTGAAGGTGTTGGAAGTGCAATTGACATCGGTAAGCACATTGAAGAAGCAACAAACTTTGATACTCGTGTAACTGTATTAGGTCACGTACAACGTGGTGGATCACCAAGTGCACAAGACCGTGTATTAGCAAGTCGTCTTGGCGCAAGAGCAGTTGAATTATTAATTGCTGGTAAAGGTGGACGTTGTGTAGGTATTCAAGATAACAAACTTGTTGATCATGATATTATCGAAGCGTTAGCTCAAAAGCATACAATCGATAAAGATATGTATCAATTATCTAAAGAATTATCCATCTAATTGACGTAATGTCAGATATTTGGGAACGGTTTCATAATTTTCGGAGGTGCAATATGCGTAAAACTAAAATTGTATGTACTATAGGTCCTGCTAGTGAAAGTATTGAAAAATTAGAGCAATTAATCGAAGCAGGTATGAACGTTGCTCGTTTAAACTTCTCTCATGGTAGCCATGAAGAGCACGGAGCTCGTATTAAAAACATTCGTGAAGCTTCAAAGAAAACTGGTAAAACAGTTGGTATCTTACTTGATACAAAAGGTCCAGAAATCCGTACTCACGACTTCGTAGACGGACAAGCTGAGCTTGTAACAGGTGCAGAAGTAGTTCTTTCTACTGAGCAAGTATTAGGTACTGCAGAGAAGTTCTCTGTATCTTATGCTGGTCTTTATGACGATGTAGACCCAGGTTCTCGCATTCTAATCGATGACGGTCTTATCGAACTAGAAGTAATCGAAAAAGCTGATGGAAACATCCGTACAAAAGTTCTTAACAGCGGAACTGTAAAAAATAAAAAAGGTGTTAACGTACCCAACGTAAGCATTAAGCTTCCTGGTATCACTGAAAAAGACGTAAAAGATATCATCTTCGGTATCGAGCAAAAAGTTGATTTCATCGCAGCTTCATTCGTACGTAAAGCGTCTGACGTATTAGAAATCCGTGAATTATTAGAAGAGCATGGTGCTCAATACATCCAAATCGTACCGAAAATCGAAAACCAAGAAGGTATCGACAACATCGATTCAATCTTAGAAGTTTCTGACGGTTTAATGGTAGCTCGTGGTGATATGGGTGTAGAAATTCCACCAGAAGAAGTACCATTAGTACAAAAACGTCTAATCAAAAAATGTAACGTGTTAGGTAAACCAGTTATTACTGCGACACAAATGTTAGACTCTATGCAACGTAACCCACGTCCAACTCGTGCGGAAGCAAGTGACGTAGCTAACGCAATCTTCGATGGTACAGATGCAATCATGCTTTCAGGTGAAACAGCTGCTGGTCAATATCCGGTAGAAGCAGTAACAATGATGGCTAACATTGCAGTACGTGTTGAAAAATCATTACAATACGAAGATATGTTCAAAAAACGTATTAAAGAGTTCACTCCAACAATTACAGATGCAATTAGCCAATCTGTTGCGCATACAGCACTTGCTCTTGATGTAGCTGCAATCGTAGCTCCAACAGAAAGTGGACATACTGCGAAAATGATCTCTAAATACCGTCCAAAATCTCCAATTGTAGCTGTAACATCTGACGAGCAAGTAGGACGTCGTCTTGCGCTTGTTTGGGGTGTACAAGCGTTTATGGCTGAGAAGCGCGCAGCTTCAACTGACGAAATGTTAGATACAGCAATTCAAACAGGTATGGATGCAGGTCTAATCGGACTTGGAGATACTGTAGTAATTACTGCTGGTGTTCCAGTTGCTGAAACTGGAACAACAAACTTAATGAAAATCCACGTTGTTGGTGAAGAAGTTGCTAAAGGACAAGGAATCGGTCGTAAAGCTGCAAAAGGTAAAGTAGTTGTAGTAAAAACAGCTGCTGAAGCTGTAGCGAACGTAAACGAAGGTGATATCCTTGTTACAACAAGTACTGATAAAGATATGATTCCTGCAATCGAAAAAGCTGCTGCTTTAGTTGTAGAAGAAGGTGGCTTAACAAGCCATGCGGCTGTTGTAGGCGTATCAATCGGTATTCCTGTTATCGTTGGTGTAAACGGCGTAACAGCAACTTTAAAAAATGGCCAAGAAGTAACAGTTGATGCAGCACGCGGAATTGTTTATAATGGACATGCGGAAGTGCTATAAGTAATACGGAGAGAAGGATCGGAGTCCTTCTCTTTTTTTTACACAAAAACGAGATAGAATTAGTTTAAAGTGCCTAGAATTGCTTTTAAAAGCGGTTTGTTATGAGTTTTAGTATGAAAGGGTATCTATATTTCGTATGATGTATATAGGCGTTGTGAGGGTGTTAAAAGTGAGTTGTGAGAGGGGTGTAGAACTATGAAGTGGTTACTATTCTTGTTTATTTTAATACCGGCGATTGAGATTACGGTCTTAATTGGATCAAGTCATGTAATAGGTTTATGGTCTACGTTCGCTATGATTGTATTTACAGGTGTTGTAGGTGTGTATTTGGCGAAAAGACAAGGATTTAAAGTACTTGGAGAGATTCAATCTAAGTTGAATAGAGGGGAAATGCCAGGTGAGGCAGTACTAGATGGTATTTTTGTATTTGTAGGAGGTATTCTCTTGGTGCTTCCTGGGTATGTGACAGATGTGCTAGGGTTTATCTGCGTGATCCCTATTACGAGAGCTTTATTGAAGCCGCTTGTTATGAAGTGGATGGAATGGAAATTTAGAAAGAACTCTACTATTATCATTCAGAAGTAGCACTTAGATTATAACGATCTAAGTGCTATTTTTTTGTCTTGTAAGAGGAGAGGGGGTTTCTGATTGAGGCTTCGCTTTACTGCGCTATTTGTGGGGGATTTCTATCTCAAAGTTGGGTTGCTCGTAAGTGTCTGATGTGGGGGCGAATGATGAGTGGGGATGAACAAAACGTCCGCTTATTATATTTGCTATATAATTTTCGTTTGAACTCTTGTTGTGCTTCGATTAAACGTGTGATTTTTAAGTACTATTAATTTGGATGGATAAGATGGAGTGAAATGCAGCTAAATTAAAGTTTTGCTTTCGTATATAAAGGAGCGATTGTTAGTTGAAGCCTTATTCTATGTGGTTTTGTATATTTATTCATTTACATAAAAAGTAATAAATGTAAGTAATAAATATAGATAAAATAGAATAAAAATGTATTTTTGATTAGAAAATGTGTTTTTCATGCAAAAAAACAAGAGGATTATCCTTTTTCTGGGTAATGCTCTTGTTACATGTGAGTAGTGTGAAAAAATAAGTGGAAGGAATAATCAGTGGGAAATTCCCACTGATTACAGCTTGTTTTTTATATGAATTAGAAACTTTTATTTTGAAGGTGAACCTTTAATATATTTCCACAAGTCATGGAAGACATTAGCTTTGTGTAATGTATTAAGTAGTACTAAGGTGACTGGACCGATGATTAATCCTAAAAAGCCAAAAAGCTTAAAGCCGACAAATAGAGCGACGAGTGTTGCTAATGGATCGAGACCGATGTTAGATGAAAGTACTTTCGGTTCCATAATTTGTCTTTGGACAATCACGACGATGTATAAAATGAGAAGACCAATGGCGAATGCGGTATCGCCAGTGAAAAATACGTATATAACCCATGGAACGAAGACTGCGCCTGTTCCTAAATATGGTAGTAAATCTACAACTCCTGTAATAATCGCAATAGTAATGGCGTATGGTACGCGTAATATTAAAAGTCCGATCAGTACAATGACGGTTGTCATAGATACGAGTGTAAGTTGTGCTTTCACAAAACCAAATAAAGCTTTTTTTAAGTCGACAAAAATAGTTTTTCCGTAGCCATGTACACGATTTGGTAGTAATTTTCTTGTTTTTTGAGCAAGACGGTGCCAATCGTAACTAATGAAGAAAGTGGCTAATAAAATGAATACAAGGACAGTTAACGTTGTTGGTAGTGCACTAATGAAATTTGTTAATCCGCTTATAATGGCGGTTAAAAGTTCTTTCATTTGTGTTGTTGCTTCTGTTCCTAAGTTTTGAATGTTTTGTGTAATTGTATAGCGCTGTGGTTCTCCAAGATGATTAAATTTAGAGATTAAATCATCGTAGAGAGGCATAATATGATTAAGTGCAAATTGCTGAGCGAATGTAACGATATCCGGAAACTTTACTGTAACAAGTTGGAGTAAGTATGTTGTGGCAGATATTGCTTCAGTCACAAGATATGTAACAAGTCCAACGATAGCTCCAAATACGAGAATTAAGCTAACGAGTACTGCTAGTGCGCGAGGAAATTGTAGTTTTTGATTAAGGAAATTGACGACAGGATTAATCAAATAAGCAAATGCAAAAGCGATAATAAAAGGATAGATAAGCCCTGACATGTATAGTAATACATAGAACCCAGCTATCGTTGCTACAATGACAAATATGAGTCGCAATATCATATATAGTAAGTTTCGGTTCAAAGATGTATACCTCCCATTCCGATTTGGATTATCCTAATTCGTTCAACTTATAACTAGCGTGCTCTGCTGATTAAAGTCTTACTTTAGCGGCAGTAAATCTCCCGCCAAAGCCCAATTGATGAAGGCCAATAATCAGTGGAAGATGCCCAACTGATTAAAGTGTTACTTTATGTTATAGTGGAATGATGGATTTAGCCTGCTTTTTTCGGTATATGAATGGCTGTGAAAGCCTATTCGTGATGCTACTACTATATGGTAAAAACTTCATTTTCTCTTCTTTTTATTTTACCTGTTTCTTATTAGAAAAGAAAGAAGAGACGACTGTTTTCAAAAATGTATACATGCTTAAATTTTTTTGGTGAAAGTCTCTTTTTAGAATGTATAAAAAATTGAAGGTGTTATCGATAAATAGGCATCTGTATAGCATGTATAACGATAGGTTTAAAGGTATTTTTGTTTGGAAATGAGTTCATTATTTTCAGAAAGGAAGTGTAAACATGATTAGTCAGTCAACGTTATTTTTATTCATACTACTTATTATAGGACTTATTGCTAAAAACCAATCGCTTACTGTAGCTATTGGGGTGTTATTTCTATTAAAATTTACGTTTTTAGGAGATAAGGTCTTTCCTTATTTACAAACGAAAGGAATTAACCTAGGTGTAACGGTCATTACAATAGCGGTGCTAGTACCGATTGCGACGGGGGAAATAGGTTTTAAACAACTTGGAGAAGCGGCGAAATCGTATTATGCGTGGATTGCTTTAGCTTCAGGTGTAGCAGTCGCTTTGTTAGCGAAAGGCGGCGTGCAATTGTTGACAACGGATCCTCATATTACAACTGCGCTTGTTTTTGGGACAATTATAGCGGTTGCGTTATTTAATGGGGTTGCTGTTGGTCCGTTAATTGGGGCTGGAATTGCCTATGCGGTTATGAGTATTATACAAATGTTTAAATAAGGAATTTTATAGTAATATAAAATTTTTGAATTCTTTCTGTTCACAAAAGTCAGATAATTGTTTATAATAGGATTAGAAACTTTGAAAAGTTACATAACAGCAGAGACTTTACACCAGATAAAATAAAAACAACATAAAACAATTTTATAATGATATTGTTTTATGTTGTTTTTATCATAAAACTCTTCGGAATGTATTTTCCTCACTAACTTGTTGTTTTGAGCGTGAGGATTCGGGGAGACATTCACGCTCATGCTTTCCATGTAAACCATGGACAATAAGAGGGGAACATCGCAACAAATTTGCATGATCGTGCATTTTGCTTGCCTAAAGAGTGAACGGGCGTTCATAATTCATAAGGGGAGCAAATAGATATAAGGAGCAAGGTTGGGAGAATTTTCAGGAAAAGGAGAGAATGTCATGACTGTTATTCGAGGTTTAGAAGGGGTAGTAGCAACAACATCATCTGTGAGCTCTATTATTGATGATACATTAACTTATGTTGGGTATAATATTGATGATTTAGCTGAGAATGCTACGTTTGAAGAAGTAGTGTACTTATTATGGCACCGCAAGCTTCCTAATGAAAAAGAACTAGCAGAATTTAATGAAATTGTATCTGAATACTATAAAGTTCCAGGTGAGATTTTAACATATTTGAAACAAGTAGATTTAAAAATTGCACATCCGATGTCTGTTTTACGAACTGCAATTTCCATGCTATCATTATACGATGAGAGCGCTGAAATTATGGATGAAAAGTCTAATTATTTGAAAGCGGTTAAATTACAGGCTCAAGTGGGAACTTTAGTTGCTGCTTACGCGAGAATCCGTAAAGGTTTAGATATTGTTGAGCCAAGAAAGGATTTATCATTAGCTGCAAACTTCTTGTACATGTTAAATGATCGCGAGCCAAATGAAGTTGAAATTGAAGCTTTTGATAAGGCGCTTGTACTTCATGCAGATCATGAGTTAAACGCTTCTACATTTACTGCACGTGTTTGCGTAGCTACACTTTCAGATGTATATTCTGGTATTACAGCAGCAATTGGTGCATTAAAAGGTCCTCTTCACGGTGGGGCAAATGAAAATGTAATGAAGATGTTAACTGAAATTGGCGAAGAAGAAAATGTAGAATCATATATTCATAATGCTCTTCAAAATAAAGTGAAAATCATGGGCTTTGGCCACCGTGTGTATGAGCAGGGTGATCCACGTGCAAAACACTTACGTGAAATGTCTAAGAGATTATGCGTGCTTTTAGGAGAAGACAAATGGTATAATATGTCTATCAAAATTGAAGACATTGTAACAAAAGAAAAAGGTCTTCCACCAAATGTTGATTTCTATTCAGCTTCTGTATACCATTGTTTAGGAATTGACCATGACTTATTTACACCTATTTTTGCAATTAGCCGTATGTCAGGCTGGTTAGCTCATATTCTAGAACAATATGAAAATAACCGTTTAATCCGTCCACGTGCTGATTATAATGGACCAACGCATCAAGTGTATGTTCCAATCGCACAAAGATAAGCAAAAAACACTATTTTGATAGTGAAAATACGCTTTCAAAAGTCTGATTTTTTCGGAAAGATGTAATGATTAGAATATTTTAATTTGACTAACGGTTTGAACTGAGGGGTTATTCCCTCAGTTTCATACATATGAAATTTCAAACATGGGGGTTATCACATTGACGACAGGTGAAAAAATTACTGTAACTAATGGTGTTATGAATGTACCAAACAATCCGATTATTCCATTTATTGAAGGAGATGGAATTGGTCCTGATATTTGGGCAGCTGCATCTCGCGTAATAGAAGCAGCAGTTGAAAAAGCTTATGATGGTGAGAAGAAAATCGTTTGGAAAGAAGTGCTTGCAGGGGAAAAAGCATTCAACCAAACAGGCGAGTGGTTACCAGAAGAGACTTTAAATTTAATCCGCGAATATTTAATCGCAATTAAAGGTCCACTTACAACTCCAGTTGGCGGTGGTATTCGTTCTCTAAACGTAGCACTTCGTCAAGAATTAGATCTATATGTATGTCTACGTCCAGTTCGTTATTTTGAAGGTGTTCCTTCACCTGTAAAACGTCCGGAAGATACTGATATGGTTATTTTCCGTGAAAATACAGAAGACATTTATGCTGGAATTGAATATGCACAAGGATCTCCAGAAGCAGAAAAAGTTCTTGCTTTCTTAAAAGAAGCAATGGGTGTTAATAAAATCCGCTTCCCAGAAACATCTGGTATTGGTATTAAACCAATCTCAGAAGAAGGGACAAAGCGTCTTGTTCGTGCTGCAATTCAATATGCAATTAACGAAAAACGCTCTTCTGTTACATTAGTTCATAAAGGAAACATTATGAAATTTACAGAAGGTGCTTTCAAAAACTGGGGTTACGAAGTAGCGGAACAAGAATTCGGCGACAAAGTATTTACTTGGGCTGAATATGATCGCATTGTTGAAAAAGATGGTAAAGATGCAGCGAATAAAGCGATGGCAGACGCTGAAGTGGCTGGAAAAATCATCGTAAAAGATTCTATTGCAGACATCTTCTTACAACAAATTTTAACTCGTCCACGTGAGTTCGATGTTGTTGCGACAATGAACTTAAATGGTGACTATATCTCTGATGCACTTGCTGCACAAGTAGGTGGAATTGGTATTGCACCTGGTGCAAACATTAACTATGTGACTGGACATGCTATCTTTGAAGCTACACATGGTACAGCTCCAAAATATGCAGGTTTAGATAAAGTAAACCCATCTTCAGTTCTTCTTTCAGGTGTATTATTATTAGAACACTTAGGATGGAACGAAGCTGCGAAATTAGTAACAGATTCAGTTGAGAAAACAATTGCATCAAAAGTAGTAACATATGACTTCGCTCGCCTAATGGAAGGTGCAACAGAAGTGAAATGTTCTGAGTTTGCTAATGAGCTTATTAAAAACATGGATGTAGCGATAATCAAAAACGCATAATTAAAGCGGGGGGGTAAATTATGACAATCAAACGCAAGAAGGTTTCAGTCATCGGTGCAGGATTTACAGGAGCAACAACGGCATTCTTATTAGCACAAAAAGAACTTGCAGATGTTGTATTAGTGGACATTCCACAACTGGAAAATCCAACAAAAGGGAAAGCGTTAGATATGTTAGAAGCGAGCCCAGTACAAGGTTTTGATGCTAACATTATTGGAACATCTGATTACGCAGATACTGCTGATTCTGACGTTGTCGTTATTACAGCAGGTATTGCACGTAAGCCTGGTATGAGCCGTGATGACTTAGTAGCAACGAACTCTAAAATTATGAAAAGTATTACGCGCGACATTGCAAAACATTCACCAAATGCAATTATTGTTGTGTTAACAAATCCAGTTGATGCAATGACATATTCTGTATTTAAAGAAGCAGGATTCCCGAAAGAGCGTGTAATCGGCCAATCGGGCGTATTAGATACAGCTCGTTTCCGTACATTCATCGCACAAGAATTAAATCTTTCTGTAAAAGACATTACAGGATTTGTTCTTGGTGGACATGGTGACGACATGGTACCTCTTGTGCGTTATTCTTATGCAGGCGGTATTCCGTTAGAAACGTTAATTCCGAAAGAGCGTTTAGAAGCAATCGTAGAACGTACACGTAAAGGTGGCGGTGAGATTGTAGGCTTATTAGGAAACGGTAGTGCATATTACGCACCAGCAGCTTCTTTAGTTGAAATGACAGAAGCAATCTTAAAAGATCAACGCCGTGTATTACCAGCTATTGCGTACCTTGAAGGTGAGTATGGTTATAGTGACCTTTACTTAGGGGTACCAGTAATTCTAGGTGGTAACGGAATTGAAAAAATTATTGAATTAGAACTTCTTGCAGATGAAAAAGAAGCGTTAGATCGCTCTGTAGAATCTGTACGTAACGTAATGAAAGTTCTTGTTTAATAATTGAATAGTAGTGAAAAAGATTCGGGATTCCGAATCTTTTTCTACTATTTACCGAATTGTTTTTTTGAAATAATATGAAAACGCTATCATTTGTAATATCCTATAATGAAACTGTAGATTTATACTATACATTGCCCTCATCATAGTAAATTTCGGATAAGGTATCGCTTTTAGTAGGATAATAAGGTGAAAAAATCGGAGGGGGTTGTAACATGTTAAAGAAAAAAGTTCAAATTGGTCGTAAAATGGATGAAATTACAGTAGGAGAGAAATTATCTATCACTGAAAAAATTGAGGATAAAGATTTGTTATTGTACTTAGGGTTAACGAATGATGCCAATCCATTATATATTCAGCATGATTACGCATCCCAAACTCCGTATGAAAAGCCGATTGTACCAAGCATTATGCTAACGGGAATGATTACAACGGCAGTTACGAAATATTTACCGGGTCCAGGAAGTCATATTACTAGGAAGGACCTTACGTTCGTGAAGCATGTTCACCATTATGAAACGTTACAAATCCACTTTGAAGTTGTGGCTGTTTCTGAGGAGGAACATACAATTGATATGCTTGTATCTGCTCATGATGAAAAAGGAGAAACTGTTGTAAAGGGTTCATTAACAGTAACGCCACCTTATAAATCTGTTTCCATTATGGAAAAAGCATTAGATAATTTTTAAAAGATGAAAATATGAATAGCGCTAGCATACCTTGAATAAGGATGCTAGCGCTATTTTTAGTTGAAGAATCCTTCTTTGAACCCTTCAGCAAATTCTGAGCAACCCGTTTTAATCGTATCCCAGCTCGGAGCGTTGAAAGCAAGGATACATGTGACTGCTAAAGATAGAATGGGTAGTATTAGTCGCATAATAGACCTCCTGATTGTATTAATTTATATATTAAGATTAATGACATAAATATCGGTAATTGAAGTCAATGAAAGGAGTGATTCTTTTAAGTGAGGTGGAAAAAAGAAGAAGTTATCTTTGAAACGATACGAGAAACTGAAGTGTGGGCCGATTCGATCGCGAATGAAATGTACGGGAGATTATTTGATGGATATGAAACGCTAGATTATAAAATAGCGTATGCTCTTTCGTTTTTCCTAGCACAAAATCAAGATTTTATCCCGCATTAACGGGCAGTAAGATCCCACCTCAAAATTCAGCGAAAGCAAAGAAGTTAGGTCGGGAATCAACTGCCCGTAAAAGCCCGATTGATTCAACTAATAATCAGTGGGGAATGAACAACCCCCACTGATTAAAGTTTCACTTTATAGTTCATACGGAAGTGAGCTTTAAAGAAGAGAGAGCAATCTATAAAGTTTGGCAAAATCCTGTGTAGTTGCAGGTGAAGCGTAATTACGTCTACTTTCTCAATTCTACACAAACGATCTCCATGAATAGACAATTATATTGAGAGGGACCTTGTTTTCTAGTATGATGAGAATAACGGGGGAAATACTAGGATGAAGAAGGTTTCAAGTCTATAACTTGGAGGAAAAGAATGAACAATCGTATTTTAGTAGTTGATGATGAGGAATTTATCTTAACTTTAATTGAATTTAATTTACAACAAGCTGGGTTTGAAGTTATAACAGCGATGGATGGAGAAATGGCGCTTCAAAAAGCGACAACAGAACGCCCAGATTTAATTATATTAGATTTAATGCTTCCGAAAATGGATGGTATGGAAGTGTGTAAAGAATTACGATTGCAGCGCGTTATGACGCCGATTTTAATGTTAACGGCAAAAGATGATGAGTTTGATAAGGTGCTAGGTCTTGAACTTGGGGCAGATGATTATATGACGAAGCCATTTAGTCCAAGAGAAGTTGTTGCTCGTGTGAAGGCAATTTTGCGCCGCACGAAATTACAACAAGAAGAACAAGTTGCAGAAGCGCCAGATGAAGATAGCATTACAATTGCAGAACTTAAAATTTTACCGGAGTTTTATGAGGCTTATTTCCAAGGAAGAAAGCTTGAATTAACACCAAAAGAATTTGAACTACTTGTGTATCTCGCGAAAAATAAAAGTCGCGTGTTGACGCGTGATCAATTATTAAGTGCTGTATGGAATTACGATTTTGCTGGTGATACACGAATTGTTGATGTTCATATTAGCCATTTGCGCGATAAAATTGAACAAAATACGAAAAAACCGACGTACATTAAAACGATACGTGGTTTAGGATATAAATTAGAGGAGCCAAAAGGGAATGAATAAATTTCGTTCCAGGCTTCTTTTTACATTTGTTTCTCTTATTGTATTTATTTTAGTTGGACTAGGCTTATTGCTAGAAACTGTGTTTGAAAACTACTATATAGATCATGCTAAAGAGAGAATGGTAAAAGAGACGGAGTATGTTGCGGCGTTAGTAGAAGAGCAAGGTTTTGATAAGGTCCTAAAAAATCCATACGTATTTGAAAAGTTAGAAGAAAAAATACCAGCTTCTATCGTATTTGTGAATGAAAAAAAGAAAGTTCAATATAGAAAAGGACAAGAATTGGCATTTAGTCCAGAGACGATTCAAGAACTTTCTTCGGAAGTGGCAAAACAACGAAGTAAAGTGATTACGAAAGAGACAGATCGAGAGAATCAATTTTATCATACGGTGTTCGTTCAAGATGTAGAAGGAAAACAAGGATACATTTTGGTGAAAAGTACAATCGATCCTTTAAGAGACGTACATCAAAAAACGTGGGGATTATTAATTATCGGATTTGTCATTGCTTGTCTCGTAGTTGTATTTTTAGGTATGAAAATTACAGGGCAATATATTAGGCCGATTGAATCAGTTACGAAAGTTGCAATTGAATTGGCGAAGGGTAATTATAAAGCACGTGCATACGAAAGTCATTCGGACGAAACAGGAATGCTGAGTAAAGCAATTAATATTTTAGCTCGTAACTTACAAGAGATGACACTGGAACAAGAAATGCAGCAAGATCGTCTGCATACGTTAATTGAAAATATGGGAAGCGGAATGATTTTAATTGATAGCCGCGGATATATAAACCTTGTAAACCGCTCTTATAAGGAAACTTTTCACGTAACAGATGAAGAATATTTAGATCGCTTATATTATGAATCGTTTCATCATACAGAAATTATTGAGCTTGTAGAAGAAATCTTTATGACAGAAGTGAAAGTGCGTAAACAAATGTTATTGCCACTTGGAATTGAGCGGAAGCACTTTGAAGTATATGGAGCACCGATTATCGGGACAAACCATGAATGGAAAGGGATTGTTCTCGTATTCCATGACATAACAGAGTTAAAGAAATTAGAACAAATGAGAAAAGACTTTTTAGCGAATGTTTCTCATGAATTAAAGACACCGATTACTTCTATTAAAGGTTTTTCAGAAACACTCTTAGACGGAGCGATGGATAATAAAAAATTCTGCGAACATTTCTTGCACATTATTTTAAAAGAAAGTGAGCGCATGCAAGGGTTAATTGAAGATTTATTAGATTTGTCGAAGATCGAACAACAAGGATTTAAATTAAATATGGGAACCGTTGATATGAAGGGGCTGCTTGAAGATATTCATATGGTGCTTGATAATAAAGCAGGAGAAAAAGAAATCTCTTTACAAGTGAATGTATTAAAACGTGCCTCTGTTATTGGAGATCCAAGTCGTCTGAAACAAATCTTTATTAATTTAATTAATAACGCGATCGTATATACACCGGCTGGAGGCGTTGTTTCAGTAGAGTTAGCGGAAGATAAATATAATGCTTATATAAAAGTATCGGATACTGGAATTGGTATTAGTAAAGAGGAAATTCCGCGTATTTTTGAACGCTTTTACCGAGTGGATAAAGCGAGAAGTAGAAATACTGGTGGTACAGGCCTTGGATTATCAATTGTAAAGCATTTAGTAGAGGCGCATCAAGGTACGATTACAGTAGATAGTGAAGTTGGAGAAGGGACAACGTTTACAGTTGTTTTACCGAAATCAGCAACTGAAAAATAGGATGAAGGATGTTTACAATATATTAACAATGGCTTAATTAAATATTAATAAAGCTCTGTTAATATAATACATGAAAACCCCTTCATCCAAGGAGTAATTTTGGACGAGAATAGTTAAACTGTTCTCGTCACTTCCCTTTATGCCAATATAAGTCTGTTTTATATATGAAAGAAAAGAACCGTTATTTTTCTTCTCTCTATTAGTCATGTTAATATAGAGAGAGGAAAGGAACGGTTTTTTTCTGTGAAAAAAATCATTTCAAATTTGCATGGGGAGGTTTCTGATTTGGAAAAAAAGGTCGTATTAGTAGATGGTAATAATATCGCGTATCGTGCTTTCTTTGCACTACCGCTTTTAAATAACGACAAAGGTATACATACGAACGCAATTTACGGTTTTACAATGATGTTAATGAGAATATTAGAGGAAGAAAAACCGACGCATATGTTAGTAGCATTTGATGCGGGTAAAACGACATTCCGTCATAAAACATATAGTGAGTATAAAGGCGGACGTCAAAAGACCCCACCTGAATTATCAGAACAATTCCCGTTTATTCGTGAGATGCTTGATGCATTCAACGTACCGCGTTATGAATTGGAAAATTATGAAGCGGATGATATTATGGGAACGCTAGCAAAAGAAGCAAGCGAACAAGGAGCAAGTGTAAAAGTTATTTCAGGAGATAAAGATTTACTTCAACTTGTTTCTGATAACACGCTTGTATGTATTCCGCGAAAAGGGATTACGGAAGTAGATGAATATACGAAAGAAGCTTTATTTGAAAAATATAGCTTATCACCAAAGCAAATTATCGATATGAAAGGTTTAATGGGAGACCAATCAGATAATATTCCGGGTGTACCAGGAGTTGGTGAAAAAACTGCGATTAAATTGTTAACACAGTTTGGAACGGTTGAAGAAGTGTATGACAATCTAGATCAAGTAAGCGGGAAGAAATTAAAAGAAAAACTGGAAGCAAATAAAGACCAAGCTCTTATGAGTAAAGATCTTGCAACTATCATTACAGATGCGCCGATTACAGTGCATGTGGATGATATGGAATATAAAGGATATGAAGCAAGTGATGTCGTTCCAATGTTCGAGAGTTTAGGATTTACATCTCTTTTAAATAAATTAGGTGTTACGCCAGAAGAAACGGCTCCAGCTGAATTAGATGATATTACATTTGATATTGTGGAAGAAGTTACCGAAGAAATGCTTCAGCAAGATAGTGCGCTTATTGTTGAAGTACAAGAAGATAACTATCATAAAGCAGATATTCAAGGTTTTGGTATTCAAAATGAAAATGGTTGCTACTTTATTCAAAAGGACATTGCTCTTAAGTCAGATGCATTTAAAGACTGGCTTGCAGATGGAGAGATGAGAAAGCATACATTTGATGCGAAGCGTGCAATCGTTGCACTGAAATGGAACGGTATAGATATACAAGGGGTTGACTTTGATCTATTAATCGCTGCTTATTTACTTGATCCGGCTGATACAGATAAAGATTTCCGTACTGTAGCGAAAATGAAAGAAACGCATGCTGTGAAATCTGACGAAGAAGTTTATGGAAAAGGCGCGAAGCGTGCTGTTCCAGAGTTAAAAGTAGTAGCGGAGCATGTAGCTCGTAAAGTGCATGTATTATATGATGTAAAGCAAACATTCGTTGAAGAGTTAGAGAAGAATGAGCAATATGAACTGTTTACAGAGTTAGAATTACCACTTGCGCGTGTATTAGCTGATATGGAAGTAAAAGGTGTAAAAGTTGATACAGAGCGTCTTCGTAATATGGGAGAAGAACTTGCAGGCAGATTAAAGGAAATGGAACAGGAAATTTATAAGCTTGCGGGAACAGAATTTAATATTAATTCACCGAAGCAGCTAGGTGTTATTCTGTTTGAGAATTTAAACTTACCGGTTATTAAAAAGACGAAAACAGGTTATTCTACGTCAGCTGATGTACTAGATAAGCTTATGGATCACCATGAAATTATTCCAAACATTTTACATTATCGTCAATTAGGGAAACTAAATTCAACTTACATTGAAGGTTTACTGAAAGTTGTACATGAAGATTCATCTAAAATTCATACTCGTTTTAATCAAGTGTTAACACAAACAGGTCGATTAAGTTCGACGGATCCGAACTTGCAAAATATCCCGATTCGATTAGAAGAAGGAAGAAAGATTCGTCAGGCATTTGTTCCATCAGAAGAAGGTTGGATTATGTATGCGGCTGATTATTCACAAATCGAGCTGCGTGTATTAGCTCATATTGCAAATGATAAAGGGCTAGTTGAAGCATTCCAACATGACATGGATATTCATACGAAAACAGCTATGGATGTATTTGGCGTTGAAAAAGATGAAGTAACTTCAAATATGAGACGACAAGCGAAAGCTGTTAACTTCGGAATTGTGTATGGTATTAGTGATTATGGTCTTTCGCAAAACTTAGGGATTACAAGAAAAGCAGCAGCGGAATTTATTGAAAAGTATTTAGAAAGTTTCCCTGGTGTACAAGAATACATGGAGGACATCGTAAAAGATGCGAAACAAAAAGGATATGTGGCCACATTATTAAATCGTCGCCGTTATATTCCAGAAATTACGAGTCGTAATTTCAATTTACGTAGCTTTGCTGAGCGTACAGCGATGAATACACCAATTCAAGGTACTGCAGCAGATATTATTAAAAAAGCGATGATTATTATGGCAGATCGTTTAGAAGAAGAAGGCTTACAAGCGCGTCTTCTTCTACAAGTACACGATGAATTAATATTTGAAGCACCAAAAGAAGAAATTGAAAAATTAGAGCAGCTTGTACCTGAAGTAATGGAGCATGCAATTGAACTCGCAGTTCCGCTGAAAGTTGATTATTCTTACGGTCCAACTTGGTACGACGCAAAATAAGGAAGTGATGAAATGCCTGAATTACCAGAGGTTGAAAACGTCAGACGGACACTTGAAAATCTTGTAACAGGAAAAACGATTGAAGATGTTATTGTTACTTATCCAAAAATAGTGAAACGACCGGATGATGCAGAAATCTTTAAAGAAATGCTAAAAGGCGAGAAGATTGAAAATATAAAGCGAAGAGGAAAGTTTTTGCTTCTATATGTAACAAATTATGTTATTGTTTCACATTTGCGTATGGAAGGTAAGTTTTTACTACATCAAGAGGATGAGCCGATTGATAAACATACGCACGTCCGTTTCTTATTTACAGATGGAACTGAATTACATTATAAAGATGTGAGAAAGTTTGGTACGATGCATCTCTTTAAGAAAGGTGAAGAGATGAATCAAATGCCTCTTGCTGACTTAGGTCCGGAGCCGTTTGATGCTGAATTGACACCGCAGTATTTACAAGAAAGATTGCAAAAGACAAATCGTAAAATAAAAGTTGTGCTATTGGACCAGCGTCTTTTAGTAGGGCTTGGAAATATATATGTTGATGAAGTTTTATTCCGTTCTCAAATTCATCCGGAACGGGAAGCTTCTTCTTTAACAGTAGAAGAAATTGAGCGGATTTATGAGGCTACCGTTACAACGTTAGGTGAAGCGGTAAAACGTGGCGGAAGTACAATTCGGACGTATATCAACTCACAAGGGCAAATTGGTTCATTCCAAGAACTCCTAAATGTATATGGAAAAAAAGGAGAGCCGTGTGTAACTTGTGGTACGATATTAGAAAAAACAGTAGTTGGCGGGCGAGGAACGCATTACTGCCCAATTTGTCAGCCTAGAATATAGAAAAGAGATAACATCGGATAGGCATTTGTCATATACATACAGCAGAGCTATGTATAAGGGAGGAGCTTACCGATGTACCTTTATTTATCTCTTATTTTATTAGCTTTTACATTAAGCTTAGATAGCTGTAGTGTAGGGCTAACATATGGGTTAAGAAGCGTAAGAATTCCACTAAAATCAATTATAATTATCGGAATCTGTTCAGCGGCTGTTATGCTTGTTTCAATGGGAATTGGACATATGATCGCGAAAATATTTTCACCTGTTATCGCAACGCGTATCGGTGGGCTTGTTCTTATTGGAATAGGGATTTGGGTGTTATATCAATTTTTTCGAAGTGAGAAAAAAGAAGAACCGAAGCAAGAGGAGAAGGTCTGGAAATTAGAGATTGCCTCGCTAGGGCTAGTAATTCAAATTTTACGGAAACCGACTGTAGCAGATTTTGATAAATCAGGCACCATTTCTGCAGGAGAAGCATTACTTCTTGGTATCGCTCTTTCTGTAGATTCATTTGGTGCCGGAATTGGTGCATCTTTATTAGGGTATGCACCCGCTATGATGGCGATATTAGTTGCAGTTATGAGTTCTTTGTTTTTGTTTATTGGAATGAAACTTGGGACGGTTTTATCGAATATGAAGTGGTTACAAAAATTTACATTCCTGCCTGGAGTATTACTCATTATTATTGGAATTTGGAAAATGTAAGTATGGGCGTGGAACATTAGTTTCGCGCCTTTTATTATGAGGAGGATTATGATGACAGTAGTAATTGGATTAACAGGAGGCATTGCAAGTGGAAAAAGTACAGTGTCTCAAATGTTTCGTGAATTGAGCATACCAGTTATTGATGCAGATATTATTGCGCGAGAAGTTGTAGAGCGAGGAAAACCAGCATATAACAAAATAGTAGAAGTATTTGGAACGGAAGTGTTGCAAAAAGACGGAGAACTGGATCGGCCGAAATTAGGGAGTGTCGTTTTCTATAATGAAGAAAAACGATTGCAGTTAAACAAAATTGTTCATCCTGCAGTACGTGAGGAAATGAATAGACAAAAGGAAATGTACATAAAAGAAAGTATGCAAGCGATTGTGTTAGATATCCCTCTTTTATTTGAAAGTAAATTAACAAGTCTCGTTGACCGTGTTTTAGTTGTAGCAGTTACTCCTGATACACAATTAGAACGTTTGATGAAACGAAATGGTTTTTCCGAAGAAGAAGCAACGGCGCGTATTCAATCTCAAATGCCGTTAGCGGAAAAAGTGAAAAATGCAGATGAAGTGATAAATAATGATGGCCCAATTATGGGAACGAAAACACAATTGCAGGTGATTTTAAAGAAATGGAACATTATTGACTAAAAAATTGTGAAATTAATGAAAATGCTTAGTGACATATCTCCTTTTTGTGTTATACTATTATTGGGATTGGAGATAAATAGTATAACGCATTCAAGGGGGATAACATATTATGACTCGTGTGGCAATTAATGGATTTGGACGTATTGGGAGAATGGTATTTCGTCAAGCAATAAAAGAAAGCGCATTCGAAATTGTAGCAATCAATGCAAGCTATCCATCTGAAACGTTAGCACACTTAATTAAATATGATACAGTTCATGGTAAGTTTGACGGAACAGTAGAAGCATTTGAAGATCACTTATTAGTTGATGGAAAAATTATTCGCCTTTTAAACAACCGCGATCCAAAGGAATTGCCTTGGACAGATTTAGGTGTTGAAGTTGTAATTGAAGCAACTGGTAAATTTAATTCAAAAGAAAAAGCAATTCTTCACGTTGAAGCTGGAGCGAAAAAGGTTATTTTAACAGCGCCTGGTAAAAATGAAGATGTAACAATTGTAGTTGGTGTGAATGAAGACCAATTAGATATTACAAAACATACTGTTATTTCAAATGCATCTTGTACAACAAACTGTTTAGCGCCTGTTGTAAAGGTGTTAGATGAGCAGTTCGGAATTGAAAACGGTTTAATGACGACTGTTCACGCTTATACAAATGACCAAAAAAATATTGATAACCCACATAAAGATTTAAGAAGAGCGCGTGCTTGCGGACAATCAATCATTCCGACAACGACAGGTGCCGCGAAAGCGCTAGCAAAAGTTCTTCCGCACTTGAACGGAAAACTTCATGGTATGGCACTTCGTGTACCAACGCCAAACGTGTCTCTTGTTGACTTAGTAGTAGACGTAAAACGTGATGTGACAGTTGAAGCTATTAATGAAGCTTTCAAAACGGTTGCAAACGGTGCGTTAAAAGGTATTGTAGAATTCAGCGAAGAGCCTTTAGTATCTATCGACTTTAATACAAATACACACTCAGCTATCATTGATGGTTTATCTACAATGGTAATGGGTGATCGTAAAGTGAAAGTACTTGCTTGGTATGATAACGAGTGGGGCTACTCTCGTCGTGTTGTAGATCTTGTAACGTTAGTTGTTGAAGAGTTAGCGAAACAAGAAAATGTGCAACACATTTAAGTGAATAAGGGGGAGGGCAAGGCAATATTTGCCCTCTTTTTTTATTTTTTTCTGAAAAGGAAAAAAATTATATGAGTATATTTTAAAAAGTGGACATACCACGAAACGTTGTGATTACTGCATTTGTGAATCGTTTATTTTTTTTAGGGAAAAGTAAAGAGGAAAATATGACAGAAAATCGAAAAAACTGTTGTTGCAAAATGAAAATAAACAAAGTATACTAACACTCGTAAACTTAAGAGCTGAGGTACGTAGTCACTACTTAAAGGGTTAGGACCTCTCTGGACTAACTTTCCCCCGTGGTAGTGGAGCAAGCCAAATTGCAAATTAGTTTTCAATTCGAACAGTTAGAATAAATTTACAAGGGGGAACTGTAGAATGGATACTATGGATACGATGGGTCGTCACGTGATCGCTGAACTTTGGGATTGCGATTTCGACAAGCTTAATGACATGCCGTATATTGAACAATTATTTGTGGATGCAGCACTAAGAGCTGGTGCTGAAGTGCGTGAGGTTGCTTTCCATAAATTTGCACCACAAGGTGTAAGTGGAGTAGTAATTATCTCGGAATCACATTTAACAATTCATAGCTTTCCGGAGCACGGTTACGCGAGTATTGATGTTTATACTTGTGGGGATCGTATTGATCCAAATGTTGCTGCAGAATATATTGCAGAAGGTTTAAACGCGAAAACGCGTGAGAGCATCGAGCTTCCTCGAGGCACTGGTAGCTTCGAAATTAAGCAGAGAGAAACAAAAGCTCTTTAAAAAAGAACATAATTGATTTAAAATGTAAAGAGGTGTATAATGCACCTCTTTTTTAGTTTATAAAAAAGAGGTAATATAACGTACTGGTTAGTTGAATAAATTGTACTCTTGCAAATGAGGTAGTGCCCTATATACCATCTTATTTTTAAGGATGAGATGATAAAGTGATGCGCTGAAACTTAAAGTGGTAAGAGAGTTAGAATGAGTTATATAATATTGTATATATATTTTAGGTGAAGTGAGTAGAGAAAAATAAAGAGTATAGTGTAAAGGAGTGAATGAATTGCGTTGTCCATCCTGTTCTCATAATGGTACAAGAGTGTTAGATTCGCGTCCGGTAGACGAGGGGCGCTCTATTCGAAGAAGGAGAGAGTGTGAAAGTTGCTTAAGTCGCTTTACGACCTTTGAAAGGGTAGAAGAGTCACCTCTTATCGTTGTAAAAAAAGAAGGCACACGAGAAGAGTTTAATAAAGAAAAGATTTTACGTGGTTTAATTAAAGCGTGTGAAAAAAGACCAGTATCTTTAAGACAATTAGAAGAAGTAACACAAAGCGTGGAACGTGAACTGCGTAATTTAGGTATATCAGAAGTGAAAAGTGATATGATTGGTGAAATTGTTATGGAAGAACTTCGCGATATTGATGATGTTGCTTACGTACGCTTTGCTTCTGTATATCGTCAATTTAAAGATTTAAATGTATTTATTGAAGAATTAAAAGATATACTGCAAAAAGAAAGAGAGTAGAAGTTGTATTTTATTCTCTTTACATACCGTAAGTAATAGGATAAGAGAGCTAGAAGCGTAAGCTAATAGCTCTTTTTCACTAAGAATTTATATAATGAAGATAGAACGAATGAAGTAGAGGATAGATTGGATGAGAGAAAGGAAAAGCAATAATGGAAAAACAGTCATGGATGGAGCTATTGCCGATTGATCGTTATAAAGTAAGTGCGAAAGGGCTACTGCATAATTACGACCGAAAAGTATTAACGATGTTGTATCAGCCGTTAATAGGTAGTAGAGCTTTTAGCTTATACATGACACTATGGGGGGAGCTAGAGCAAGATCGTGTATTTGGAAAAGAGAATACACATCATTCCCTTATGGTGACTATGCAAATGCAACTTCCTGAAATATATGAGGAACGAGTAAAGTTAGAGGCAATTGGGCTTTTGAAGGTATATATTAAGAAAGAAAAAGATATTCGAATGTTCATATATGAGTTGCAACCACCTTTATCTCCAAAGCAGTTTTTTGATGATATTGTTTTAAGTATCTTTTTATACAATCGATTGAGTCGGACAAAATATAATCAAGTAAAGCAATATTTCTTAGAAGAAGAATTTGATTTTGCTTCTTATGAAAATGTTACGCGCTCTTTCAATGATGTGTTTGGTTCGTTTAATCCAGGACAGCTTGAGCATGCGCAAGAAGATCTTCGTATCCCAAAAACGACAACTATGCCAAGTAACGAGAAGGGAGACGCTCCGAAAGTTTGGAATGATTTCTTTGATTTCTCTTTATTTGTAGATGGATTGTCCGCTCTTGTTCCTAAAAAGTCGATTACAGGTCAAGTAAGAGACTGCGTTATAACACTTGCTTACGTGTATGGTGTAGATGTGTTATCGATGCAAAATATCGTTCTTGGTGCGGTGACAGAGATGCAAACAATTGATATGGAAAGGCTTAGAAAAGGAGCTCGCGATTGGTATCAATTTGAAAATGGTCAAGCATTACCGGTATTAAGTGAAAGAGTACAGCCTCATGCTGCACGTACGATGAAAGAGAAAGAGCCTTCATCGCAAGAGGAGATGCTAATAAAGCAGCTAGAGGAAATCTCGCCAAAACAATTATTGAAAGAGATTTCTGGTGGTGCAGAGGCAACGAAAGCGGACTTGCAAATCGTTGAAGATGTCATGATTAATCAAAAATTGACACCAGGAGTTGTGAATGTACTTATTTATTACGTTATGCTACGCTCAGATATGAAACTTGCGAAAACGTATGTCGAGAAGATTGCTGGGCATTGGGCACGTAAAAAGGTTGGTACAGTAGCGGACGCGATGGCGTTAGCGAAAGAAGAGAACCGTCAATATCAAGAGTGGGCTGAGACGAAGAAAAAAGGCCGTACGGCGAAGAAAACGGTACGGAAAGAAATGGTACCAGATTGGCTTAAGGAAGAAGAGCCGAAGGAACAAGAGAAAGAAACGGCGAAGAAAGATGTAAGTGTAGAAAAAGATGCAAGTACGTTAGAAGATGAACGAAAACGATTAGAAGAAGTGTTAAAAAAATATAAGCGTGATTAATAGAAGAGAATGAACGCTCTTTGAGGTGAGAAAATGGAGCATATTCAAAATTCATTTGCAAAATTAATGGGAAATGAAAAATTTAAAAATAGATATGAAGTATTAAAGGCAGAAGTAATGGCGCATCCGCGTGTGAAAGAATTTATAGACGAACATAAAGGTGAAGTAACGACTTCTATGATTGAGCGCAGTCTTGTGAAGCTATATGAATATATTGGACAAAGTGTAGGTTGCGTGGATTGTCCGGATTTAGGTTCATGTAAAAATATGCTGCAAGGGTACGAGCCAAAGCTTGTTATTCAAGGGAAAATGATTGATATTCAATATGATCGCTGCGTTAGAAAAGTAGCACATGACGAGAGAAAGAAATATGAAAAACTCGTTCAAAGTGTATATATGCCAACGGATATTTTACAGGCAACTATGGAAAACTTAGACCCTTCTGATTTAAATGCACGTATCGATGCAATTGGTGCAGCGAATGAATTTTTAAGTACATATGAACCAGGTAAAAAAGCACAAGGTTTATATTTGTACGGTAAATTTGGTGTAGGAAAAACGTACCTTTTAGGAGCAATTGCGAACGAGCTTGCTCGAAAGAAAATAAGTTCGATGCTCGTATACTTCCCAGAATTTTTACGTGAAATCAAAAGTTCGATTCAAGATAATTCGATTGGTGAAAAGATTGATGCGGTTAAACGCGTACAAGTTTTAATGTTAGATGATATCGGGGCAGAAGCAATGTCAAGCTTTGTGCGTGACGATGTGCTTGGTGCAATCTTGCAATTCCGTATGTTAGAAAACTTACCGACGTTCTTTACGTCTAATTTTGATTTTAAACAACTGGAACACCATTTAACGTATACACAGCGTGGTGAGGCTGAAGAAATGAAGGCAGCACGTATTATGGAACGAATTAAATATTTAGCGAAACCAATTCCGATTGGTGGGAAAAATCGTCGTCATAAGTAAAAGAGCAAGCTGAGAAGCTTGCTCTTTTGTATTATAGTGATATTTTCTTTTCAAATATGAGGTCGAAATATTCAGGTTGTCCAGAACTGCCAATCGTAGGGGCGACAATCTGTACGAACCTCCAGTCATCTCTAGCATGTTCTTGAATAATTTCTTGGTAGTCTTCAGCTAGTTTTGAGCGAGTGAGCCCCCAATGGAATTCGACTTTTACGAATTTATATTCGAACATTCACATACCCCCTTTTAGTGATAAATAAAGTATACAATAAAAAATTCATAGTAGCTTGTATCATTTTTTTCTCCCTCCCTTAATATATATAAAATTAGCAAGCCAGATTGAGTGGATTTTCTAACGATAGGAAATGTAATTCTACTAAGAGTGAACTTCCACGGGACGGACTCTTATAGGATTTGTAACGTATAGATACAGTCCTTTAGAGCAGGGATAAAAGGGGGGACAAAAGTGATTGAAATTTGCTTCGAAGAAAAAAATGATGCTATGCACGTATATAGACAATTGCTGAAAAGAGCGGAATTGTTATATAAGGAAACGAGTGTGTATTTACAGGAGCAAAAAGTGGTGATTCACATACCAGTACATGAATCGAATTATATTGAAAAGATCTTATTGCCAGTAATGGTGTATTTCATTGTGAATGTGAAACAAAATGAGTGGATTTATACGATCTTAAAAGAAAAGTTTTTTTATGAAGAACAAGAAGAGTGTCATCAAATATTGCACATGGCACATGAGATTTTAAAGGGAAGAAGAAAAGGTGTAGCTCAGGATTTAACTCGTAACGCATTTGAGTCATATATTAAGTCTTCTTTAAATAATTGGCTTTGTGATCCGCTCTCATTCTCGTTTTCATCATATATCCGTTTTCGTCTTCGTACATATAGGGGAATGGTGGCTAAACTTGCGGAAGTGGCAATTGATGAATATAAGATGGAGCAAGAATACCAAATGTTCATTGAAACGCTTCGGCAACAAGTGAGTAGCCGTAAATCACGCTTGTCCTGTGTGCATCTTATTTTTGATGAAAGCTTTATCTTTTATGATGATAAAGGTAGACGTTTAAAACAGGAGAAGTTGGTCCAATATATAGATGAAGAATTATTAAAGCAAAATGATGTATATATTGATACAAAAGTAATTGCGCCGCTTCTTTCTATTTCGCCAAAAAAGATTTATTTATATACGAAGGAACAAGACCATAATATGATTATTACTTTGCGAAATGTGTTTCAAGAACGGGTCCAATTACATGGATTACATGATTTTGAGCGCAATGTGAAAAATTTAAAAAATAAAGGTAACGCCCTTGATTTTCTAAGTTTTTGAGCATATAATTACCTACATAAATGAAATATATCGAAATGTCATGATGAGGACATGAGTAGTTTTCTACGATTTTCAGAGAGGGAAGCCTTAGGGTGTGAGCTTCCTAGTACGGGATTATTACTTACCACCTCTAAACTTTAGCAGTGAACGATTCTTTTAGTAATTGCTAACGGACAACACCGTTATGTTGAACTTGAGCAATTAACGATCATGTTAATTGGAACAAGGGTGGAACCACGAATTCAACACTCGTCCCTTTTTATGGGATGAGTGTTTTTTATTTTGAGAAAAAGAGGAGTGACCAGTGATGGCAGATGTAGTTAAAATTACTTTCCCTGATGGAGCTGTGAAGGAGTTTCCAAAAGGCGTAACAACTGAAGAAATCGCAGCTTCTATTAGCCCAGGCTTAAAGAAAAAAGCTGTAGCTGGAAAATTAAACGATGAGATGATCGATCTTGTTACACCAATCGAAGAAGATGGTGCAGTTTCTATTATTACATTAGATTCTGAAGATGGCTTATATATTTTACGCCATTCAACAGCCCACCTTTTAGCACAAGCGTTAAAACGTTTATATAAAGATGTTAAGCTTGAGCTTGGCATTGGCCCAGTAATTGAAAATGGCTTCTATTACGATATCGATATGGAAGAAGCAATTACAGTTGAAGACTTCAAGAAAATCGAAAAAGAAATGCAAAAAATCGTGAACGAGAACTTAGAAATCGTTCGTCATGAAGTACCACGTGCAGAAGCACTTCGTCGCTTTGAAGAAATTGGCGATGAGTTAAAATTAGATTTAATTAACGACCTTCCAGAAGATGCAGTTATTTCAATCTATGAGCAAGGCGAATTCTTCGACCTTTGCCGTGGTGTTCACCTTCCATCTACAGGGAAAATTAAAGTGTTTAAATTATTAAGCGTTGCAGGTGCTTACTGGCGCGGCGATAGCAATAATAAAATGTTACAACGTATTTACGGTACTGCATTCGTTAAGAAAGCAGAACTAGATGAGCACTTACGTATGCTTGAAGAAGCGAAAGAGCGCGATCACCGTAAATTAGGTAAAGAATTAAAACTATTTACTAATAGCCAAAAAGTAGGACAAGGTTTACCACTTTGGTTACCAAAAGGTGCAACAATTCGTCGTATTATCGAGCGTTACATCGTTGATAAAGAAGCAAGCTTAGGTTATGATCACGTATACACTCCAGTATTAGGAAGCAGAGAGTTATATGAAACTTCTGGTCACTGGAACCACTACCGTGATGGCATGTTCCCATCAATGGAAATGGATAATGAAGAATTAGTTCTTCGTCCAATGAACTGTCCTCACCATATGATGGTTTATAAAAATGATATTCACAGCTACCGTGAATTACCAATCCGTATTGCGGAACTTGGAACAATGCATCGTTATGAAATGTCAGGTGCGTTATCTGGATTACAACGTGTACGCGGAATGACTTTAAACGATGCGCACATTTTCGTTCGTCCAGATCAAATTAAAGAAGAGTTAAAACGTGTTGTAAACTTAACTCTAGAAGTGTACAAAGATTTCGGTTTAGAGAACTACTCATTCCGTCTATCTTATCGCGACCCAGCAGATACTAAAAAGTATTATGCGGATGATGAGATGTGGGAAAAAGCACAAGGTATGTTAAAAGAAGCTATGGATGAAATGGGTCTTGATTACTATGAAGCTGAAGGTGAAGCGGCATTCTACGGTCCAAAACTGGATGTTCAAGTTCGTACTGCTCTTGGAAAAGACGAAACACTTTCAACTGTACAATTAGACTTCTTACTTCCAGAACGCTTTGAATTAACTTATGTTGGTGAAGACGGTAAGCAACATCGTCCAGTTGTAATTCACCGTGGTGTTGTATCAACTATGGAACGCTTCGTAGCCTTCTTAATTGAAGAATACAAAGGTGCATTCCCAACTTGGTTAGCTCCAGTTCAAGTACAAGTAATTCCAGTTTCTCCGCAAGTACATTTAGACTATGCGAAGAAAGTACAAGACGAATTGCGTCGTGCTGGTATCCGTGTTGAATTAGACACTCGTGAAGAGAAGATTGGTTACAAAATCCGTGAAGCACAAATGCAAAAAATTCCGTACATGCTTGTAGTAGGTGACAATGAAGTAACTGAAAACGGCGTAAACGTACGTAAATATGGTGAACAAAAATCAGAAACAATCGCATTAGATGCTTTTGTTGACATGATTAAAGTAGAAGGAAAACGATAAGAAAAAGCCGCGGTATACCGCGGCTTTTTTATGTAATATACTTGAGGGGAATTAGAAAAAATACCCATGTAACACTTATCGTAAAAAAGTATTGCAAGTATGTTAGTTGTTTGTTACAATATTTCTTGTTGTTAGTAAAACACATCGCGTCTTCTTGACAGACGTCATGTCCTATGATAAACTCATCAAGGATAATAGAATATTGTTTTGTGGAACAAGTAGAAGCACCCGCTTCTCACCTGATGGACGCATTCGCAGTTAGCAGGTAAATGTATTTCTTACTTAAGATTTTACAAGTGTGGGTGTCGTATGCCCGCACTTTTTTTGTCGGGTTCTATGACTACAAAATATGTTCTGAGAAAACCTTGGAGGTGGCTTACTATTAGCAAGGATATGATGATTAACGAGCAAATTCGTGCACGTGAAGTACGTTTAGTTGGCGCAAATGGCGATCAACTTGGAATCAAGTCTCGTAATGACGCTTTAGACTTAGCTGCAAATCTTAATCTTGATTTAGTATTAGTTGCTCCAAATGCGAAACCGCCAGTATGCCGCATTATGGACTACGGTAAATTCCGCTTTGAGCAACAGAAGAAAGAAAAAGAGCAGCGCAAAAATCAAAAAGTAATTAGCATGAAAGAAGTTCGTTTAAGTCCAACAATTGATGAACACGACTTTAACACAAAACTTCGTAATGCTATCAAGTTTTTAGAGAAAGGCGACAAGGTTAAAGCGTCAATTCGCTTTAAAGGACGTGCCATTACTCATAAAGAAATCGGTCAACGTGTTTTAGATCGCTTCTCAGAAGCTTGTGCTGAAGTTAGTACAGTTGAATCTAAGCCTAAAATGGAAGGACGCAGTATGTTCTTAGTTTTAGCACCGAAAAACGATAAGTAATAGATAGAGGAGGAAATACCTATGCCTAAACAAAAAACTCATCGCGGCGCTGCAAAGCGTTTCAAAAAGACTGGATCAGGTAAACTGAAACGTTCTCACGCTTACACAAGCCATTTATTCGCTAACAAATCTACAAAAGCTAAACGTAAACTACGTAAAGCTGGTGTAGTAAGCGCTGGTGACTTCAAACGCATTCGTCAAATGCTTGACAACTTAAAATAAGTTCGGCTGATATATAGAACAATTAGGAGGTAATATTATGCCAAGAGTAAAAGGTGGTACAGTTACTCGTCAACGTCGTAAAAAAGTTATAAAATTAGCAAAAGGTTACTACGGTTCAAAAAATACATTATTCAAGGTTGCTAACCAACAGGTTATGAAATCTCTAATGTATGCATTCCGTGACCGCCGTCAAAAGAAACGTGACTTCCGTAAATTATGGATTACACGTATCAACGCAGCAGCTCGTATGAATGGTCTTTCTTACAGCCGCTTAATGCACGGTCTTAAAAATGCTGGCATCGAAGTTAACCGCAAGATGCTTGCTGACTTAGCTGTTCATGACGAAAAAGCTTTCGCTGAATTAGCAACAGTTGCAAAAAACAACATTAACTAATTAATTAGTTGAAACCTTAGAAGAATTTTCTTCTAAGGTTTTTTGTTTGTATTCAGAGAGAAGTTTGAAGTTCTAAAGATTAACGGATGTGCTGTTATCGATATGACAAAATTAATATAAAAACTATAGCGGTATAGAAGAATATATATGTGAAGTCAGGAGAATCCTCCTGGCTTTTTTTAATTCTGCTCTTTTGGAAAGAAGAGTATCTTTCCTAGCCGAAACGACACTGCTATAATGGAAAGATGATATGGAACTTTCATCAGATGAACAATTTAAGAGCGATGACTGAAACGTATTTGTAAATTAAGGACAAGCTATTTTATAAAGAGGTAGATAGCTGACTTATTCATAAGAACTGAAACATAATAATGAACTTTGAGATGAAACAACATTGTTGCGTAAAATGCGATGTTGGAGGAGGACAATAGAATGGACTTACTACAACTATTTAAATTACAAAAAGAATTAGATGACCGTATTGCAAAAGAACATGACTTACAACCGAAAAAATTGTTAAAAGAAAAAATGTTAGCTCTTCTTGTAGAAATTGGAGAACTTGCAAATGAAACACGTTGTTTTAAATATTGGAGCAACAAACCAGCTTCGGAACGTGGAGTAATATTAGAAGAATACGTAGATGGTTTGCATTTTATTTTATCAATCGGAATTGATTTAGGGATTGATAAAAACTTCCTATTCTATAAATGTGCACAAACGAATAAAACACAAGTGGAAATTTTCTTAGACACATACGCGAAAGTAATTCGTTTTACAGATCAACCATCTATTACAAACTATATTGAATTATTTACGAGCTATCTTCGACTTGGACAAGCACTTGAATTTGAGCAAGAAGAGATTGAAAAAGCGTATTTAGATAAAAATGAAGTAAATCATCAGCGTCAAACACAAGGATACTAATTTAATTTTTGAATATTTCAATTTAATTATTGTATAATGAATTGACTGAAGAAAAAGGAGGGTGTTGGCAATGACAAAATTAGACGCGACATTGACAATGCTAAAAGAATTAACAGATGCACGTGGTATTGCCGGTAACGAGCGTGAACCACGCGAAGTAATGAAGAAATATATCGAGCCATTTGCAGACGAGCTTTCTACTGATAATTTAGGAAGTTTAGTTGCGAAAAAAGTAGGGGAAGAAAACGGCCCGAAAATTATGGTTGCAGGTCATTTAGATGAAGTTGGCTTTATGATTACGCAAATTGATGACAAAGGTTTCCTACGCTTCCAAACGGTGGGTGGCTGGTGGTCACAAGTTATGCTTGCACAGCGCGTGACGATTGTAACGCGTAAAGGAGATGTAACAGGTGTAATTGGTTCAAAACCACCGCACATCTTACCTCCAGAAGCACGTAAAAAGCCAGTTGAAATTAAAGACATGTTCATCGATATCGGTGCTTCTAGCCAAGAAGAAGCAATGGAGTGGGGCGTACGACCAGGAGATCAAGTTGTACCTTACTTTGAATTCCAAGTGATGAAGAATGAAAAAATGTTACTTGCAAAAGCATGGGATAACCGAATCGGTTGTGCGATTGCAATTGACGTATTAAAACAATTAAAAGATGAAAAGCATCCAAACGTTGTATACGGCGTTGGAACTGTACAAGAAGAAGTTGGTCTTCGTGGTGCAAAAACATCTGCGAATTATATTAAACCAGATATCGCGTTCGCAGTAGATGTTGGTATCGCTGGAGATACACCGGGTGTAACGTCAAAAGAAGCGCAAAGTAAAATGGGCGATGGACCACAAATCATTTTATATGATGCTTCTGTTATTGGACATACAGGTTTACGTGATTTCGTAGTTGATGTTGCTGACGAATTACAAATCCCGTATCAATATGATTCAGTAGCGGGCGGGGGAACTGATGCGGGTGCGATTCATATTGCTGTAAACGGTATTCCTTCTATGGCAATTACAATTGCAACGCGCTATATTCATTCTCATGCAGCAATGTTACACCGTGATGATTATGAAAATGCAGTAAAGTTAATTGTAGAAGTTATTAAACGTCTTGATAAGGATGCTGTACATAACATTACATTTAATTAATAGAAAAAGCGAAGGAGATTTTCCTTCGCTTTTTTATGTTTTAAAAAGGTCGTTCTAATCCTGCTGCAGTATGAGCGCCTAAAATAATTAAACGAGTTAATTGCATCGCCATAAAATGCGGGGTATATATCATTCCTCTTTTTAACCATGACATAATCATTCCGATGTGAGCCCCTGTCACATAACTAATCAAAATATCACGAGGAACCATAAGATCTTCGTCATCTGGTTGTGAAATAGACAAGCTTAATGTTAAATGCACTTGTATCGTTTTCATCATTTTATAAGAGTAGTTTCCGGCAGCTTTATCCCCAAGCATAACGTTATAAAAGTTTACATTTTCTGCGATATGTTCGAATAAAGCCAAAAATGTAGGATGAGGTGAATCGAATGTAAGTTGAAAATCTTCTTTATTTCTATTTTTCGGTTTAATTACTTCTGCTAGCTTCTCTAACATTTCTTCAATACTTTTGTCTAATAGGTCATATTTATCATGGTAATGGCTATAAAATGTAGCGCGATTTACAGGAGCACGTTCTGCGATATGTTGCACAGTTACATTTTCAAAGCCTTTTTCGCCTACTAAAGCGACAAAAGCATCCTGAATGAGTTGTCTCGTTCGCTTTACACGTGGATCATTTGTATTTTTAATAGACATTTTACTTCTCCTCGTTTAATTTTCTATACTTAAACAACATATTGGTATTATATTGTTGTTTAAGCAACATTTCATACGTAAATTGTCGGTTGTAGATTCAAAATAATTATTTATAATTATAAACGATAGTCCTTCAGAAATCAGCACCGCTCGCAGGTAGATAAGTTTCGATTTACGCTGCAGATGGTGTGATTTTTTCGTTAAAAGGTTAATATAATTAACAATTAAACAATCTAAACAATAAGGACATAAATAGTTTAGAAAAAAATTATATGCGATATAAGGAGAGGAATGCAATGAATCAGTTTCGAAGAATGGTAATTATCAACATTATCACATTAATTGTACTAGTTGGCGGCGGTATTGTCGGTTATTACTATTACAACCAAACGGAAAATTACTTAAAAACAGACAATGCAAAGATCGATGGAAAGGTAATTCCGGTTGCTTCACCAGTAGCAGGGAAACTAACTGACTGGAAAGCTGAAGTTGGAAAAAATTACAATGAGAACGATAAATTAGGAGCTGTTACTGTAGCAGCAGCTAATGGAGAACAAACAGTAGATGTAACAATTCCACAAAATGCAACGGTTGTACAATCAAACGCAACAACAAATGCTTTCGTTGGAGCAGGTAGCCCGATTGCTTACGCATTTGATATGAACAATTTATGGGTAACAGCAAACATTGAAGAAACAGATGTTGATGATGTTCAGAAAGGTCAAGACGTAGACGTGTATGTAGATGCATACCCAGATACAACGTTAACTGGGAAAGTAGAACAAGTTGGTTTAACAACAGCAAATACATTCTCGATGTTACCATCAAGTAATTCAACAGCGAACTATACGAAAGTAACACAAGTAGTGCCAGTTAAAATTTCATTAGATCATAGCAAATCAGTAAATATTGTTCCTGGAATGAATGTGTCAGTTCGTATTCATAAGTAAGGGGGAGATGAGATGTCCTCAATTGCAATTGTAGGATATGCACTATTTTGTATAATCGTCTTCTTCCTTGTAAATCGTCTTTTACGAAAGAAAAAAACGAACGTGGGAGAAGAACAAGTCCCAGCCGTAAGTAAAATAGAAGTAAGTAAGCTAGAAGCAGTAGAGAAAGAAAGTGAACAAAAGCAAGAAGCCGAAATTTCTAATGTAGTTGAATTAGAAACAGGCAAGCAAGAAGAAGTAAAACAAGAAAAAGAAATGCCGAAAAAACAAACGTCTATGCCTATAGAGGATGTAAATGTAAAAGCAGTTGTAACAGTATTAATTCTCGGCATGTTCGTTTCTATTTTGAACCAAACAATCATTAACGTTGCATTGCCTCCGTTAATGAATGAATTTAACGTATCAACTTCAACGGCGCAATGGTTAATTACAGGGTTTATGCTTGTAAATGGTATTTTAGTGCCGATTAGTGCCTTTTTAGTTTCACGATTTACGTATCGTAAATTATTTGTAGCGGCAATGTTATTCTTCACAGTAGGATCTATCATTTGCGCTACTTCAGGAAACTTTACAATGATGATGACAGGCCGCGTAATTCAAGCAGTTGGTGCGGGTATTTTAATGCCGGTTGGTATGAATATCTTTATGACATTGTTCCCGCCTCATAAGCGCGGAGCGGCGATGGGATTACTAGGTGTTGCAATGATTTTAGCACCAGCTATCGGACCAACTGTAACAGGTTGGGTGATTGAAAACTATAGCTGGAACTTAATGTTCTATGCGATGTTTATTATCGGTTTAATTATTACGTTCCTATCTTTAAAATTCTTTACACTAGCTCAGCCAGTGTCTAAAACGAAATTAGATATATTCGGTGTTGTTAGTTCAAGTATTGGACTAGGAAGCTTATTGTACGGATTTAGTGAAGCTGGAAATAATAGTTGGACTAGTGCAGAAGTCATTATTTCACTTGTTATCGGTGTAATTGGTTTAGCGTTATTTATTTGGAGAGAGTTAACAACGGACAATAAAATGCTTGATTTACAAGTATTTAAATATCCAGTATTTACTTTTACTTTAGTAATTAACGCAATCGTTACGATGGCATTATTCGGGGGTATGTTATTGCTTCCAGTATATCTGCAAAACATTCGTGGCTTTACGCCAATTGAATCTGGTTTACTACTTCTTCCAGGATCATTAATTATGGGGATCATGGGACCAGTAGCGGGTAAATTATTCGATAAATATGGCATTCGTCCATTAGCGATAATTGGATTGGCAATTACGACGTATGCGACATATGAATTTACAAAATTATCGATGGATACACCGTATAGCGTTATTATGACGGATTATATTATACGTTCAATTGGTATGTCATTCATTATGATGCCAATTATGACAGCTGGTATGAACGCACTGCCGATGAAATTAATTTCTCACGGTACAGCAACGCAAAATACGTCAAGACAAGTAGCTGGTTCAATCGGAACAGCGATTTTAATCACACTTATGACGCAACAAACAACTGCTCACGTAGCAGATTACGGCAACATGTTAACAACATCAAACCCAATTTTAGTTGATAAAGTACACGGTATGGGGCAAAGTTTAGCAGCGATTGCCGGATCAGCTCAAGCAGGAGATGCGATGAGCACACAACTATTATATGGACAAATTTCAAAGCTATCTGCAATTAACGGTATTAACGATGCCTTCTTAATTGCAACGATACTAGCAGGTATTGCTTGGGTGTTATCGTTCTTCTTACAATCAGGCAATAAACCAAATAGAAAAGCAGGGAATTAAATTTCCTGCTTTTTTGTTTTCTTATAAAAAGATGCAATTAGATATAGAATGAATCACCTGCAGACATGAGTTCCCAGAAAATAACTCCTAATAGTCCCGCAATAAAAATAATGAATCCCATGTTGCGTATACTTTTAATTTTCATTTGTAATCCCCTTACCCCTGCTAATAATCCAGTTAAAGAAAACAATATCCAGTATAAAGTAGTTGAAATAGGGAGGATTGTCTCGCTATTCACCCCCATGCTCCAAAAAACAAAAGGTAGCGTTACAAAGGAAAAGCTAAGTACCCCCATTAAACCAACAAATAATTTCCGATGTTTAATACTAGTAATAATTAAAAAAATACCACCGAAAAATCCGCATAAGACAAGAAGTGGCATATAAACAATCCAAAGGAAGCTAAACATATATAATCTCCTTTTATGTAATGAGTTATATTTTACTACATCAGGTTCATTTTGGATATTATTAATAAATATGTATAAATTGATAGAAATGGGTAGTAATGATACGGATTATCAAAAAGTGCTAATTGAAGAAGAGTTTGAAGTTGTGATAAAAGAGTAAAAAGAGGTATCGTGATGATACCTCTTTTTAACTGAAGAATGCCAACGTATTATTTATAATATGAAATAACATAGCTGGAAGAATGGATTTTGTTTTCTTACATAAAATAGCCATTAATAATCCCATGAAGAAAGTAATTACCATTACTCCAAGTGAGTATGTATGAGCGATACCAAAGAAGAAACTTGTTAAGACTGCTGCAATCCAAAATGGAAAGCGCTCAGAGAAGAAATGAAGTATAAAACCACGGAAAATAAGTTCTTCAAAAATTGGTGTGAGTATTGCAAATCCGAGAAGTAATAGTATTTGATATTGCTTAAAAACGTCTAAGTTTAGTGCGGAAGATTGTTGCTTTGTTGCGTCTTGGAACACATAATTTAATAAGAAGTAGTTGATTATGATGTTTATAGCGAAGAAAAGAAGTAAATATACGTATGTGCGCCATTCTTTCAGTGCTTTAAAGTTAAAAGAGTTCAGTAATAATCTTTTCGCAGGTTTGAATTTAAAAATAAAGAATAACAACATGGCTAGTTGTAACCCTATACTTGCGGTGTTTGCAATAGATTCATACAGGGCAATTTGCTTTTTATTTGTAAGACTAGCCGTATAAATTGTTAAGGGCATTATTGCTAGGAACAAGGTAATGAGTCCAGTTCCGAAAAAAGCGAATAAAACGGAGCTAATAAATTGTCCCCATGACATAGAGTGTTTCTGTTCATCAGAAAGTTGTGTAGCGGATTGCATCTGTGAAATCACCTCTTTATATTTGTATATTAAATTATAGATTAATTTGTTTCTGAATGTAACATTTAAATATTACATACAAAGGTGTATTTTTCGTAAAATAATAAAAGAGGTATCACCCTGTAGTGATGCCTCTTTCTCATTGATAACTATGTTCTGCCTTGTTATTCAATTTGGCTTGCTCTATTTGCAATTCACGCTCTACCAATCGATCTAATTGCTGAATAGCTTTAAGTGCTTTTTCATAAGAAATCGTTCTATAATGATGAGCTCCGCCTGGTTCTTCATCTGTTTCGTCTGCCCATTTAATAATGCTTTGAAGAGATGTTCTTTCAATTTCTTGTTCCACTAAGAAAGAATCTGTATGCAGAAGGATTGCGATAGAAATTTCTTTTGCTAGTTTTGGATGTTCTCCCAATCTAATAAGTAATTTATGTGCTCTTTCTGCGCCTTTAATTGCATGGATATCATTCTTTTTATATAAGTCATAGTCCCATTCGCCGCCTGTGTACCACGTATGATGTCCGATATCATGAAGGAAACCGGCTTTTGTCGCAGCATCGACTGAGGCGTGGTGCTTTTTAGCTAAGTGAAACGCATGGTAAGCGACAGCGATCGCGTGGACCATTCCGGAACGGTTTACGTATTTTTGTGTAATGTGATGTTTAAAAACTTGTTCAAGCGTAATACGGTGCATAAAACATTCACTCCTTTTATCTAATGATGTATACGAAGAAAAATCGATCGGTTTAAATGTATTTTGAACATTGTACTCCATCATAGTTACGTTAGTAAAGTAGAAATGTTTAGGAGAAGAAAAATTTTTTTTGTAAAAAAATCACCTTAGCTTATGCGAAGGTGATTTTCAAATTGCTTATTTTTTTAATCCTTGCTCTAGTGTTTCTAACATTTCGTGCTTTTCATTTTCATCAGCGTTTTTCCAAATGACTTCAAATAAGACGCCAAGACCTGGAAGCATTTTTTCTTCACCGCTTTGAATTGCATCGACAATTGTTTCTTGTAATTGATCTTGTGAATTACCAGATACATTCGCTAATACGGCACCGCGTAAATTAAAACTCATTGTTTTCACCTCTTCTTCAGAATTGAAACTGACGTTAGTTTTTGTTCTTTTTTATGTAAATATGTATGAAAAATAGGCTATAATGATAAGACAAGAAGAGAGGGAACTACATATTATGAAAAACATTGATTCAGTACAAAATCCGCGTGTAAAGCAGTGGAAAAAGCTGCAAACGAAAAAAGAACGCGATAAAAAAGGTTTATTTTTTGTAGAAGGATTCCACTTAGTCGAAGAAGCTTTGAAGGCAGGAATTGTAACAGAACTTATCGTTTCAGATCAGACAGACCTTCCGAAAGATTGGACAGTTAATGATGTAGAAATGTATATCGTGCCTGAGGCTATTGTAAAAATACTTCGTGAAACAGAAACGACGCAAGGTGTATTTGCTGTTTGTGAGAAGCATGAGAAAGAAGTAGCTCTTACTGATGGGAAATTCCTTTTATTGGATGGCCTGCAAGACCCAGGTAATTTAGGAACAATTATTCGTACAGCTGATGCAGCTGGTATTCACGCCGTTGTGCTTGGAGAAGGTTGTGTTGATGTTTACAATAGTAAAGTACTCCGCTCTACACAAGGTTCTATTTTCCGCTTGCCAATTGTAAAAGGGAACTTAGAAGAATGGGTAGACAAGTTAAAAGAAAATAACGTTCCTGTATATGGAACAGCTCTTGAAAATGGAGTTCCGTATGGTGAGGTAACTCCGGCCGGAAGTTTTGCATTAATTGTTGGAAATGAAGGAAATGGCGTACGCCAAGAAATTCTTACAAAAACGGATCAAAACTTGTATATTCCGATTTACGGCGGGGCAGAATCATTAAATGTTGCGGTTGCAGCAGGGATTTTAACGTATTATTTACAAAGCCCAGTTGCGAACAAATAAAAAACTTCTTATAATAAGTTGAAGTACATTATATTAAAAGTTAAATAACGAAAAACGTTGATAGAGAAGAGTAGCTTACAAAATCGCCATATAGGGAGAGAGTGCCGTAGACTGAAAGCATTCTTATGGTAGACGGAAGTGAATTCACCTCTGGAGTTGACGCCAGGACCATGTATATGTAAAGGCGTTCCGGTCAGAATTGATCGTTATAACTAATGAGTGGGCAGACTTGTTCTGTCAATTTAGGGTGGTACCGCGAATTTACCTCGTCCCTTTTTGGGAGCGAGGTTTTTTTATTTTTAAAATTAGGAGGGTTCCAAAATGGAAGCACGTTTAAAAGAGCTAAAGCAAAAAGCGTTAGAGCTTATTGAAGAAGCGAAAGAGCTAAAGGGCTTAAACGACGTACGCGTAGCGTATTTAGGAAAAAAAGGTCCAATTACAGAAGTATTACGCGGCATGGGAAAATTATCAGCAGAAGAGCGTCCACGTATGGGAGCATTAGTGAATGAAGTACGTGAAGCGATTCAAACGCGTCTAGAAGACAAAATTAGCAACTTAGAAAAAGCAGTAATTGAAGCGAAATTAGCTACGGAAACAATTGATGTTACATTACCAGGTCGTCCTGTTGAAACAGGTTGTCACCATCCGTTAACAGCTGTTGTTGAACAAATTGAAGATGTATTCATCGGTATGGGTTATGAAGTAGCTGAAGGAACAGAAGTAGAAAAAGACTACTACAACTTCGAAGCACTAAACTTACCGAAAGATCACCCAGCACGTGACATGCAAGATACATTCTACATTACAGAAGAAACGTTACTACGTACACATACATCTTCTGTGCAAGCACGTACGATGGAAAATAATAAAGAAAAAGGCCCAATCAAAATTATTTGTCCTGGTAAAGTGTATCGCCGCGATGATGATGATGCGACGCATTCACATCAGTTCATGCAAATTGAAGGCCTTGTAATTGATAAAAACATTCGTATGAGTGACTTAAAAGGTACACTGCAAGTATTCGTGAAAAAGATGTTCGGTGAAGATCGTGAAATCCGTCTTCGTCCAAGTTTCTTCCCATTCACAGAGCCATCTGTAGAGATGGATATTTCTTGTATGATGTGTCATGGCAAAGGTTGCGGCACTTGTAAAGGAACTGGCTGGATTGAAATTCTAGGCGCAGGTATGGTTCACCCGAACGTACTTGAAATGGCTGGTTATGATTCAAAAGAATATCAAGGTTTCGCATTCGGTATGGGCGCAGAGCGTATCGCAATGTTGAAATACGGCGTAGATGACATTCGTCATTTCTATACAAATGATGTACGTTTCTTACAACAATTCAAACGAGCGTAAGGGAAGGAGAGGATAAATATGTTCGTATCATATCGTTGGTTACAAGAGTATGTAGATATTAAAGATGTAACAGCACAAGAACTAGCAGACAAAATCACGAAAAGTGGTATTGAAGTAGAAGGCGTTGAAGTATTAAATAAAGGTGTAAAAGGTGTTGTAGTTGGTCACGTATTAGAATGTGAAAAACACCCAGAAGCTGATAAATTAAGCAAATGCTTAATCGATATCGGTGAAGAAGAGCCAGTTCAAATTATTTGTGGAGCTGCTAACATTGCAAAAGGTTTAAAAGTGCCAGTTGCAAAAGTTGGTGCTGTACTTCCTGGTAACTTCAAAATCAAAAAAGCAAAACTACGTGGTGAAGCTTCTCACGGTATGGTTTGTGCTCTTCAAGAGCTTGGCATTGATGGAAAGTTAGTTTCAAAAGAATATGCAGATGGTATCTTTATCTTCCCAAGTGACGCTGAAGTTGGTGCAGATGCACTTGAAATTTTAAACTTACACGATGAAGTACTTGAGCTTGGTTTAACACCAAACCGTGCAGATTGCTTAAACATGTTAGGTGTTGCATATGAAGTAGCTGCTATTTACGGCCGTGAAGTAAAACTTCCAGCTATCGACTTACAAGAAACAGCAGAAAAAACTTCTGATTACATTTCTGTAAGTGTAGAAGCGAAAGAAGAAAATCCATTATACATTGCAAAAATGGTGAAGAACGTAAAAATTGGTCCATCACCAATGTGGATGCAAACTCGTCTTATGGCAGCTGGCATTCGTCCAATTAGCAACGTAGTTGATATTACAAACTACATTTTAATGGAATACGGTCAACCGTTACATGCATTCGATTACGATAAATTAGGTTCAAAAGAAATCGTTGTTCGTCTTGCAAAAGAAGGCGAAAAAATTGAAACATTAGATGATCAAGAGCGTACATTACAAAGCCACCATCTTGTAATTACAAACGGAACAAAAGCTTTAGCTGTTGCTGGTGTAATGGGTGGGGCGGATTCTGAAGTTACAAATGAGACAGTAAACGTTCTAATTGAGTCTGCATACTTTGCAGGTCAAACAGTGCGCCGCACATCAAAAGACTTAGGTCTTCGTAGTGAATCAAGTGCACGTTTTGAAAAAGGAATCGACCCAACACGTACATTTGAAGCAATTCAACACGCAGCTGCCTTAATGGCGAAATATGCTGGCGGTGAAGCACTTGAAGGTGTAGTAGAAGCTGATAACTTACAAGTACAAGAGCGTACAGTATCTGTTACTGCTGAAAAAGTAAACCGTGTATTAGGTACAAATATTTCTGCGAGTGAAATGGGTACAATGTTCGCGAACTTGAAATTTCCATTCACAGAAGTAGAAGGAACATTCCATGTAAATGTACCAGCACGTCGTCCTGATATTACAATTTCAGAAGACTTAGTAGAAGAAGTGGGCCGTCTATACGGTTATGACCACATTCCAGTTACATTACCTTCTGGAACGATGACTCGTGGTAAATTAACATCAGCACAAACGAAACGTCGTAAAGTACGTCGCTTCTTAGAGGGTGCTGGTTTATATGAAGCAATCACGTATTCATTAACGAGCGCTGACAAAGCGAAACAATACATGATTGAGCCAAACGAAAAGGCACCTGTAAACCTTGCACTTCCAATGAGTGAAGAGCGTAGCCAACTTCGTTTAAGCTTAGTGCCACAATTGCTAGAAGCAGTTTCATACAATATTGCTCGTAAAAACGACAGCGTTGCTTTATACGAAGTAGGTTCTATCTTCTTACCAACAGAAGCAGGAGAACTTCCGAAAGAAGAACAACACCTTGCAGGTGTTATGACAGGTCTTGCTCTTCACCATGCATGGCAAGGTGAGAAGAAAGTAGTAGACTTCTTCGTTGTGAAAGGTGTACTAGAAGGACTATTCGACGTACTTGGCGTTTCAAACCAAATCACATACGCACCAGCGAAACGTGAAGGTATGCACCCAGGTCGTACAGCTGACATCGTATTAGATGGCGAAGTAATTGGTTTCATCGGTCAATTGCACCCAGAAGCAGAAAAACAATTAGATGTGAAAAATACATTCGTATTTGAACTATCTCTTGTAAAAATATTCGGTGCAGACGCTGAAGAAACTTACTACTCAGCAATTCCGCGTTTCCCATCTATGACACGTGACATGGCTATTGTAGTAACAAAAGAAACAAAAGCTGGTGAAATGAAGCAAGTCATTGCTGAAGCTGGCGGAGAACTTTTGAAAGACGTAACACTATTCGACTTATACGAAGGTGAAAAAATGGAAGAAGGCAAGAAATCACTTGCATTCTCTATGACTTACTTCGATGCAGAACGTACGTTAACAGATGAAGAAGTAACAGAAGCGCATAACCGTGTATTAACAACGGTAGAAGAGAAATTTGGTGCGGAGTTACGTAAGTAATTAGAAAATTGCCGGATTCATTCCGGCAATTTTTTTATTGCACAATCGTCGACAGATGTCGGTAAGTCGATATATTACAAAAATCGCTTATATATTTTATGGCATCTTGCATCTTTCTCTCGAATGTAGTACATTAATTTTAGTTTAACAAAATGAAAGACGATGATAAGGAAAAGTAGTATATACTATAATCCAAAGCGAGTCAGGGGCGGTGAGAGCCTGATGAGGCGGTATATGTGAAGAACACCTTGGAGTTGCTAACCGAAATTGAATCTTGTATTCAAGAGTAGACTTAGACGGGAAGCCGGCCTGTTACAAACCGGGAAGTATGTATTACATACGAGTTAAAGTTGGTCTTTATGACAAATTGGGTGGTACCGCGAAGTTTAACCTTTCGTCCCTTTATGGATGAAAGGTTTTTTTGTATTTAAATATATCAGCAAAGGAGAATTTCACTATGGAAAACACATTAGTAAAAAGTCTGTATAGAGATACAGAAAAGTATGCAGGTCAAACAGTACAAGTATCAGGGTGGATTCGTAATTTACGTGATTCAAAAGCATTTGGTTTCATCGAATTAAACGACGGTAGCTTTTTCAAAAGCGTTCAAATCGTTTTCGATACAGAATTAGAGAACTTTAAAGAAATTGCAAAGCTTCCACTTAGCTCTTCAGTGAAAGTAGAAGGTAAAGTAATTGCAACGCCTGGAGCGAAGCAACCATTTGAAATTAAAGCAGAAAAAATTGATATCGAGGGCTTATCAGATTCTGATTACCCACTTCAAAAGAAGCGTCATACGTTTGAATACTTACGTACAATCGCTCACTTACGTCCAAGAACAAATGCATTCTCTGCAACGTTCCGCGTACGTTCTATCGCAGCATTTGCGATTCACCAGTTCTTCCAAGAGCGTGGATTCGTACATGTTCACACACCAATCATCACTGGTAGTGATACAGAAGGTGCTGGCGAAATGTTCCGCGTAACAACACAAGATTTAAACAACGTACCAAAAGGTGAAGACGGACAAGTTGATGAGTCAAAAGACTTCTTCGGTAAAGAAACAAACTTAACAGTAAGTGGACAGCTGAACGCTGAAGCGTATGCATTAGCATTCCGTGATGTATATACATTCGGACCTACATTCCGTGCAGAAAACTCAAACACAACTCGCCACGCTGCTGAGTTCTGGATGGTTGAGCCTGAGATTGCATTCGCTGAGTTAGGCGATGTAATGGATCTTACAGAAGATATGCTGAAATATGCAATGAAATATGTATTAGAGCATGCACCAGAAGAAATGGACTTCTTCAACAGCTTCGTTGATAAAACAGTTCTAGAGCGTATGAACAACGTGATTAACTCTGACTTCGGTCGCATCACATATACAGAAGCAATTAAAGTACTTCAAGAATCAGGTGCTGACTTCAAGTACCCAGTAGAATGGGGTATTGACTTACAAACAGAGCATGAAAGATACTTATCAGAAGAAATCTTCAAACGCCCTGTATTCGTAACTGACTACCCGAAAGACATTAAAGCGTTCTACATGCGTATGAATGAAGATGGAAAAACAGTAGCTGCTACTGACCTTCTAGTTCCTGGCATCGGCGAATTAATCGGCGGAAGTCAACGTGAAGAAAGAATGGACGTTTTAGTAGACAGAATTAAAGAATTAGGTATGAACGAAGAGGACTACTGGTGGTACTTAGAACTTAGAAAATACGGCGGTACAAAACACGCTGGATTCGGTCTAGGTTTCGAGCGCTTCCTAATGTACATCACTGGTATGGCTAACATCCGTGACGTAATTCCATTCCCAAGAACTCCAGGTTCTTCTGAGTTCTAAAATATGAAAAAAGCGAGAGGATTTCCTCTCGCTTTTTTGTTTGCATAGTTTATGACCCCGTAGCAAAAAGTAACGCGAAGGGGTGAGTATAAAATGAGTAAAAAAGTGAAAAAAGATCATTCAAGATCGAGCCTAGGTTCTCCGGAAGTAGAAGGACAAGGAACGACGACACATGAAACAGGTTCTCATAAGGTATCTTCATCTAATAAGAAGCAGAAACAAAGCTAACATAAAAAAGGAGAGTCTTAGGGGCTCTCCTTTTTATGTATTACATCTTGTTATCGTTAATCTCTTTTGTAATTTGATCTATGTCTTTGTCTAATCGATCTAAATAGAAAAACCATAGTAAACTCATGAACACGTGATAGATGGCCATAACGCTAAGGCTATCAGATATGTTTTCGAATGTGGATTTAGTAGTGAAGAAAGTGCCCCAAACAGTAGAAATAATGAAGTAAGAAAGTGGACCTACGAGATGTACGAAAACATATAATAACTTTTTCACTTTTACAGCGTTTATATAAATTCCCTCCTTTAAATTATTGAATGCAGGCTTTTCACTTAGTATCTGAATGTTTTCTCTAATTTTGAACTGTCTTTCGTGTGGATCGCCTAGTAAAATATTTAGAATCATTTGTAGAAGTAGAAATGGGAACCCTCTCTTATGTTGGGATAATCTGTATATAATAATTGTAACAAAGATGTAAGGATAGTAGTAGGTGAAACAAAAAACAGGAGTTTGTAGGCTCCTGTTTTTGTCGATACTATTTTAATAAGCGAAACGCCTTCTCCGTATTAGCGAAATGCAGTTTCACAAACTCGGGTAATCGTTCTTTACCAAGCTTTTGAATTAATTTAGCTGCAGCAATATCAACTTGTTTACCAGCACCTTTTGGAAGTGGCATACCAGCTTTTTTGCTTAGTTCGTCAAACTGTTTTACGAATGAGTAGCGAGCTAAAATAGAAGCAGCGGCTACTGCTAAATGGACGCTTTCACCTTTCGTCGCGAAATAAACATTTTCACGCTGTACCTGTTTTTGTTTTGCTAAATATTTATAGTATGTATCAGGTTGTGTGAATTGATCGATTAAGACGCCTTCAGGTTTTGTAGGTGCCATTTTACCTAATAAGTTTGTAATAGCTTTATTATGTAGCAAGGCTTTTAGCTTACCTTGGTTGTTTCCTTTATCAAATAGCTCGTTATATTTTTCATTATGAAGGACAAGAGAGCTGTAAGGAACAACATGTAGAAGTTGTTTCGCAATGGCAGTAATTTGATCGTCATTTAAGTTTTTAGAGTCTTTTACACCAAGTTCTTTTAGTAGTGGAATTTGCTTTGCATCTACATATACAGCAACGACTGTCATCGGTCCAAAGAAATCTCCCGTACCAACTTCATCAGACCCTACAATAGACATTGTACTGATGGAAGAAGGCGGTGCATAACGATGTGAATCGACAGTTTTTTTTACAGCTGTTTTGGGTGTTTGAGAGACAGTTTGCCAACGAGAAGCTTCTGCTTCAGCGCGGCCTCCTTGGAACATTACTTTTCCAGATTTATACGCTGTAATTGTGCAAGATGGTACCTTTGCCATGAAGATCCCGCCTTGCGGAGTTTTCGGGCTAAGCGAATGTTTATATTGTTGTTTCATGTCTTCAATTACTGTAGAATTTGTTTGAATTACGATAGAATTTGACATAATGGTCGCCCCTTTTTTTATATTGTTATTTTTATCATATCGGATTGTTCTTTCTGTTTCCATATTATGAAGGTTCATGGTATGATAAACTTTAGGATTCTGTACGTGATTGGAGGCCGGTGAGTTGTCACAACAAAAGGGAAAGAAAAGTCGAATTAATGTAGAAATCTATGGTCAACAATATTCAGTTGTTGGCGATGAAAGTACAAGTCATATCCGCATGGTAGCAGCGATTGTGGATGATAAAATGCGCGAACTCAATGCCAAGAATCCTTCGCTTGACACGAGTAGACTAGCGGTATTGACGGCGGTAAACGTCATACACGATTACATAAAATTAAAAGAAGAACATGAGAAATTGAAAGAAAGTATGACAAAAAAAGGAATGGAATAACATGATTGATATTATTATCATTTTACTGCTTGTTATGGGATTTTTCCTCGGCTTACGCAGAGGGTTTATTCTGCAACTTGTAAAGTTAACAAGCTTTATTATCGCATACCTTGTTGCATACTGGTACTGTAAAGATTTAGCGCCAGCACTTGCGAAATTTATTCCGTATCCATTTGATAAAAACGTATCTGTTCCAGAATGGATTGATGCAAATAATATTGAGACAGTATTTTATCAAGCGCTTGCGTTTATCATATTGTTTATTATCACTAAAATTGCACTTTCATTACTTGGTAATTTGTTAAATATGTTTGCAGAAATACCGGTTTTAAAGCAAGTAAATGCGTTTGCGGGGGCAATCCTCGGATTTTTAGAAGTATATATTATTTTGTTTGTCTTAATTATCATTGGAAACATACTTCCGATTGAACAAGTACAAACACCATTACAAAAATCATCAATTAGCAAAATAATTGTAGACGATACACCGATTCTATCTGAAAAGGTGAAGGAACTATGGCAGACAGGTAGCAGAGTATAACTTCTCTTTTTTCGGAAAGAGAAGTTTTTTTCTATGAAAGAAAGGCGGGGCAATGATGAAAGTAAATAAAAAACAAGTTATCAAATTATTAGAGACAATCGGGCTTTTTATGGAACTAAAGGGTGCGAATCCATTTAAAATATCTGCATTTCGTAAAGCGGCAGCAGCATTAGAAAGTGACGATCGTAGTCTTTCTGAAATTGAAGATTTCACAAAGATTCCAGGCATCGGAAAAGGAACAGCAGCCGTTATTCAAGAATATATAGAATCGGGAACATCTGAAGTATTACAAGAACTTGAGAAAGAAGTACCAAGTAGCTTATTGCCGTTATTAAAACTACCAGGTCTTGGTGGTAAGAAGGTAGCTAAGTTATATAAAGAACTTGGTGTTGTTGATATGGAATCGCTAAAAGCTGTTTGTGAGGAAAATAAAGTACAGGCTTTAGCAGGTTTCGGTAAGAAGACAGAAGAGAAAATATTAGAAGCAATCGATCAAGTAGGCTCTCGTCCAGAGCGTTTACCAATTGCGATGGTATTGCCTATTGCCGGGGAAATAGAGGAGAAATTGTCGAATATTGCTGAAGTAATTCGTTTCTCTCGCGCTGGTAGCTTACGCCGCGCGAGAGAAACAGTGAAAGATTTAGATTTTATCATTGCAACGACAGAACCAGCAGCGGTACGTGAGCATTTACTACAATTCGATAATATGATTGAAGTAATCGCAAGTGGAGATACAAAAGTTTCTGTCCGTCTTCAATATGAATATGATATTTCAATTGATTTTCGTTTAGTAAAACCAGAAGAGTTTATTACAACTCTTCACCATTTCACAGGATCAAAAGACCATAACGTAAAAATGCGTCAAATCGCAAAAGATAAAGGCGAGAAAATTAGTGAGTACGGTGTAGAAAACTTGGAAACAGGTGAAGTGAAAACATTTGAGAATGAAGAAGACTTCTTCGCTCATTTCGGTCTGCCATTTATTCCGCCAGAAGTGCGTGAAGATGGAAAAGAAATTGAATTAATTAAAGAGTATCCGAACTTAATTCAGTTTTCCGATATACAAGGTGATTTACATATGCATACAACTTGGAGTGACGGTGCTTTTTCTATTGAAGAAATGGTACAAGCGTGCCGTGCTCGTGGATATAAGTTTATGGCGATTACTGATCACTCGCAATATTTGAAAGTAGCGAATGGTTTAACGAAAGAGCGTCTTCGTGAGCAAGCGAAAGAAATTGAACGTATGAATGAAAAGTATCCAGACATTACAATTTTACGCGGAATTGAAATGGACATTTTACCAGATGCCTCGCTTGATTTTGATGATGAAGTATTAGAAGAATTAGACTATGTCATTGGAGCGATCCACTCTAGCTTCTCACAAGACCGTGAAACGATTATGAAACGTCTGCGTACTGCACTTGAGAATAAACATGTCACAATGATTGCTCACCCGACAGGACGTCTTCTCGGGCGCCGTGAGGGTTATGATGTAGATACAGATTTATTAATTGAACTCGCAAAAGAGACAAATACAGTTTTAGAATTAAATGCGAATCCGAACCGTCTAGATTTAAGCGCGAAATTATTAAAACAAGCACAAGATGCTGGTGTAAAAGTAGCGATTAATACGGATGCTCATACACTTGAAATGTTAGAAGATATGGAAACAGGTGTAGCTGCAGCACGTAAAGGTTGGATTCAAAAAGATAACGTGATTAACACGTGGGATATTGAACGTTTATTAGACTATATTAAACGTAATAAGTAACACAAGGGGGACCTGCAACATGTTAGAAAGAACGTTGCGTGTATTAGAATACAATAAAGTAAAAGAACAATTACTTGAACATACAGCCTCTTCACTTGGCCGTGATAAAGTGAAGCATTTAGTGCCGAGCACTGATTTTGAAGAAATTGTAGAAATGCAAGATACAACGGATGAAGCAGCGAAAGTCATTCGTTTAAAAGGTAGTGCACCATTAGGTGGCATTACGGATATTCGTTCAAATGTGAAGCGTGCAAAGATTGGAAGCATGTTAAGCCCGAATGAACTACTTGATATTGCGAATACGATGTATGGTAGTCGCAATATGAAACGTTTCATTGAAGATATGGTTGATAATGGTGTCGAGCTTCCGATTTTAGAAACTCATGTCGCTCAAATTGTATCTTTATATGATTTAGAAAAGAAAATTACAAATTGCATCGGTGATGGCGGTGAAGTAGTCGATAGCGCGAGTGATAAACTGCGTGGTATTCGTACTCAAATTCGTACTGCGGAAAGTCGTATTCGTGAAAAGTTAGAAAATATGACGCGTTCTTCAAACGCGCAAAAGATGCTGTCTGACTCGATTGTAACGATTCGTAACGAACGTTACGTAATCCCAGTAAAACAAGAATACCGCGGCGTATATGGTGGTATTGTTCACGATCAATCTGCTTCTGGACAAACGTTATTTATTGAACCGCAAGTCATTGTAGAATTAAATAATGCACTACAAGAAGCACGAGTGAAAGAAAAACAAGAAATTGAACGTATATTATTAATGTTAACAGAAGAAGTGGCAGTAGAAGCCGATATCGTTTTATCAAACGTAGAAGTAGTTGCAAATCTTGATTTCATCTTTGCGAAAGCTTTTTATGCGAAGCGAATTAAAGCAACGAAACCAATCGTAAATAACGAGCGTTATATGGATTTAAGACAAGCTCGTCATCCGCTAATCGATCCAGAAATTATTGTGCCAAATAACATTATGCTAGGTAAAGATTTCACGACAATTGTTATTACAGGACCGAATACAGGTGGTAAAACAGTTACGCTGAAAACAGTTGGTATTTGTGTATTAATGGCGCAATCTGGTCTTCACATTCCAGTAATGGATGAGTCAGAGATTTGTGTATTTAAAAACATCTTTGCTGATATTGGTGATGAGCAGTCGATTGAACAAAGCTTAAGTACGTTCTCCTCACATATGGTGAACATTGTAGATATTTTAGAAAAAGCTGATTTTGAAAGCTTAGTTTTATTTGATGAATTAGGTGCTGGAACAGACCCGCAAGAAGGTGCTGCACTAGCAATTTCGATTTTAGATGAAGTATGTAACCGCGGTGCTCGTGTTGTTGCTACGACGCATTACCCAGAATTAAAAGCATACGGATACAACCGTGAGCAAGTTATTAATGCGAGTGTTGAGTTTGATGTAAATACATTAAGTCCAACTTATAAATTATTAATCGGTGTACCAGGTCGCAGTAACGCCTTTGAAATTTCAAAGCGCCTTGGATTATCTGATCGCGTTATTGATCAAGCACGTAACCACATTAGTACAGATACAAATAAAATTGAAAATATGATTGCGAAGTTAGAAGAAAGCCAGAAGAACGCAGAGCGTGACTGGAACGAAGCAGAGGCACTTCGCAAACAATCTGAGAAACTTCATCGTGAGTTGCAACGTCAAATTATTGAGTTTAACGATGAGCGTGATGAAAAATTATTAAAAGCGCAAAAAGAAGGGGAAGAAAAAGTCGAAGCTGCGAAGAAAGAAGCAGAAGGTATTATTCAAGAACTTCGTCAATTGCGTAAAGCACAGCTTGTAAATGTGAAAGATCATGAGCTTATTGAAGCGAAGAGCCGTCTAGAAGGCACAGCGCCAGAGCTTGTGAAGAAACAAAAAGTAAACGTAAAAAACACTGCGCCGAAACAACAGTTACGGGCAGGTGATGAAGTAAAAGTATTAACGTTCGGTCAAAAGGGTCAATTACTTGAAAAAGTAAGTGATACAGAGTGGAGCGTACAAATCGGTATTCTGAAGATGAAAGTAAAAGAATCTAACATGGAATACATTAACACACCGAAGCAAACAGAGAAAAAAGCAGTCGCAAGTGTGAAGGGTAGAGATTACCACGTTTCATTGGAACTTGATCTTCGCGGTGAACGTTATGAAGATGCAATGATGCGCGTTGAAAAATATTTAGACGATGCCCAGCTTGCAAGTTATCCTCGTGTATCAATCATTCACGGTAAAGGAACAGGAGCGCTTCGCCAAGGTGTACAAGATTACTTGAAGAAGCACCGCGGCGTGAAGAATTACCGTTACGGTGACATGGGCGAGGGAGGCCTAGGCGTAACAGTTGTCGAATTAAAATAGCAAACAACGAAACAAAGGGGAAACCATTATATGTTTATGGACAAACTTGCAAAAGTATTGTTAGCTTGTTGTGGAATATTTTTGGTGATTGGGGTTATTTATTTAGTTGTTTTTGCGAATTGAAAAAGCGTCAATCGTGGCATAATGATATTGCCATAGATTGACGCTTTTAATATATGTGAAAAGGAATAAAACATGAAAATCAACCAATACATAAGCGAAGCAAAATCCTGCTCAAGACGTGAAACAGATCGCCTCATTAAAGCTGGACGCGTGGCTATTAACGGCGAAATATGTACGCACGGTGCACTCGTGAGCGATGGTGATGTAGTAACGATTGATGGGCAGGTTATTGCAAAAGAAGAGAAAGAGAAGGTGTATATAGCCTTTCATAAGCCGGTCGGAATTACTTGTACAGCAGCCGATCATATTGAAGATAATATTATTGATTATATCAATTATCCAGAGCGAATCTTTCCAGTTGGGCGATTAGATAAAGCATCAGAAGGACTTATCTTATTAACGAATGACGGTACGATTGCGAATCAAATTTTACATGGTGATCATGAGCACGAGAAAGAATATGTTGTCACAGTCGATAAACCTTTTACGGACTGGTTTATTAATGAGATGTCCAGCGGTGTAAAGATTAAAGATGGTATGACGAAGCCGTGTAAAGTGACGAGAGTCGATCAATCAACATTTCGTATCATTTTAACGCAAGGGATGAACAGGCAAATTCGTAGAATGAGCCGTGCTTTCGGGTTTACTGTAATAAAGCTAAAGCGAGTACGCATTATGAATATAGAGCTAAATGAGCTTGAAGTAGGAAAGTGGAGGAGCGTTACATCGGAGGAATTAGACATTCTAATAGATCAGTTATAGGGAGGAAAAGTTTTCTCCCAATATTTTTTTGTCAGAAAAAATAAAACTATTGATTTTTTAAAAAATAGCCCATATAATAAAAAACAACAAGTTTCGACAAGATATTTTATAAAAGTAATGATGAGGACATGAGTTGTATTTTACGATTCTCAGAGAGGGGAGCCTTAGGCTGTGAGCTTCCTAATACGAAAAGACAAGCTTACCACCTCTAAACTTCAAGAGTGAACTGCATGCATGATGCATTGTAATTCTTGGCGGATAAAACCGTTATCAATTTACACGAGCTATAAAATGAGCTTATTTCGTTATAAATTCATTTTATTAGAATAAGGGTGGAACCACGATTTCAACACTCGTCCCTTTGTTAGGGACGGGTGTTTTTTGCGTTCTTTTACGGGGAAGTGTGCTTGAAAGAGGATATGTGACGGATTCTTTTTCAGAATATTTTGTCAATTAATTATTTTAGGGGGTTAGTAGAAATGAAATCATCTTTAAAGTTTTCAGAGATGTTTGCAATAAGTTTAATGTTATTTGCACTGTTTTTTGGTGCAGGTAATATGATTTTTCCACCAGCGTTAGGGCAAGGTGCTGGAACGGACGTATGGATCGCGCTGTTTGGTTTTATTGTAACAGGCGTTGGACTACCTTTATTAGGCGTAATTGTTATAGCTTTAAAGGGAGATATTAATGAGCTAGCAGGACGTGTACATCCTATATTCGCACTTGTTTTTATCACTGCCATTTATTTATGTTTAGGTGTATTCGTAAGTGTGCCGCGTACAGGAACAGTAGCTTATGAGATGAGTGTTGCACCGTTTTTACCAAGTGAGATAGCAGGTCAGTCATATCCACTTGTTATCTTTACACTTATTTTCTTTGCAGTAACTTTCTATTTAGCTTTAAATCCTTCGAAATTAGTGGGGCGTATTGGTAAAGTGCTAACTCCAATATTATTAGCTGTTATTGCAATTATCGTAGGTAAAGCACTTATTACACCAATTGGAGAATTTGGTGCACCGACAGAAGTGTATAGTGCTCCTCTCTTCAAAGGATTTATTGATGGATATTTAACTTTAGATGGACTTGCAGCACTTGTATTCGGAAATGTTGTAATTCATGCGTTAAAAGAAAAAGGCATTACAAATAAAAATAGTATTGCAAAAGTAACAATCTTTGCAGGATTTATTGCAGCGCTTGGTCTACTACTTGTGTATTTAGCGCTTGCTTATCTTGGAGCTTCTAGTGTGTCACTTGGAATGGGCGCAAACGGAGGAATTATTTTAACAAATGTGGTGAATCATTTATTTGGCAGTTACGGAACTTTATTACTAGGGATCGCAATTACAGCAGCATGTTTAACAACTTCTGTAGGTATTGTTGCAGCTTGTGGTGATTACTTCTCTTCCTTATTACCAAAGCTTTCTTATCAAAAAGTCGTTTTCATTTTCTGTGTATTAGCATTTATGGTAGCAAATCTTGGGTTAACTCAGTTAAATGCATTAGCATTACCAATCTTAATCGCTATCTATCCAATTGGAATCGTACTTATCGTATTATCACTTGTTGAAAACTACGTTCGTCTTCCATTAGCGATGTATGTGGGGGGGATTGTAGGAGCATTTGCAATCAGTTTCTTTGATGGATTACACAATGCAAACCTTCAAATTGCAGCGCTAGCACCTATTTTAGATAAGATTCCATTATATAGTGTAGGAATTGGTTGGTTAGTTCCAGGCATAATCGGTATAGGATTTGGTTATATAGTTTCTAAGTTTCAAAAGCAGGAAATTGCTGTAGAAAAATAGAGAAAAGAGGCTTTCTATAATAGAAAGTCTCTTTTTTTGTAGAAAAAGCCATATATAGAGAAATTCAGATATTAAAATTTTATACGTAATATAGTTGACAAAAAATTTATGAGTAGGCTAAGATTGACTTAGTTGTGGAAATATTGGAAGGGAAGTGAGGGATAAGGGGTTTCTATAACTATAGTGTTGTTATGGGAAGAGGTGAAAGAAGAGGCGAAGAGATAGTTTATTTTTTTT